>JAISBH010000089.1 GCA_031266295.1 Oscillospiraceae bacterium
CCACAGCGCAATCTACCCGGCATCATAGCGTGAACGCGTAAGGGTGTTCTCATGTGTGACGCGTAAGGCGTGTCCACTATAGAAACAACCCTTAAGCGTTTACGCATGGGGGGGCGGGATTCCCCCACTCTATCGCTGCATCGCCATAGCGTAAACGCGTAAACCTTGTTCTCATGTGTGGCACGCGTAACCCCGTCCACATGGAAACACCCCTTACGCGTTTACGCTATGGCGCAGGGTAGATTGCGCCACGGTATCTTCGGCTGTCCGCTGCGGCGGGACGCTGTTCGATCTGCGGATCGAATGCGCTTTAAATTACTGGCGCCCGCCACTATGGCGTAAGTTGTCAACTTCGTTATAGTATTCTCACTGGCGGGCGCGGGAGTAGGGGCTTCGATTTCACCGTTGGTAACTGACACGATGCGTTGGGGAACGCCCCCCGTCCCCCCCGATGGGGGGTACGACGGGGTTTACGGGACTCTGTCCCGGTACCCTGCGAAGGGCTATCCGCCCTTTCGAATCCTGACCAGGCTTCGCCTGGACCATCGTTTGCGCACAAGCCGTCGGTTTCGGCCAACCGACCATGCTCGATAGTCTGTCTCGTAGCGTAACCGACAACCCTCATCGCCCCCCTAGGGGGAGATGTCGCCGCAGCGACAGAGGGGGTTCCCCGTAACCCCAGTTCCCTCGTTCCAAGCCCCCGGGGAGGTCGGGAGTGGGACCTCAGTTGAGCGTAGCGAGGGCGCGCAGCGCACTTCCCGAAGGCGCAGATGCGCCGCCGCGCCTACTCCTGCTTGAACGCCGTCCAGATCTCGTCGTATATCGGGGTGGCGTCGCCGACGTCCTCTATGTACTCCGCGCCTTGGAGCAGTCCGGCGGGCACGTATAACACCGGGTTATCCTTGTATGCGTCGCTAAGCAGCGGGATCGCCGCCTTGTTGCAGTTTAGATAGTTTTGCACCTCGAATACCGCCGCGCCTATCTCCGGCCTCAGCACAAAATCCATAAACGCGTGCGCGTTCATCGGATGCGGCGCGTTTACCGGCACTACCAGCCCGTCGATCCCGAACCCCAACCCCTCCTGCGGGTATACCAGCTTCAGGTTCGGATTCTCGCTCATCGCCCATATCACCTGCGGCGTGAACATATACCCTACTGTCGCCTCGCCCGATATCATCAGGTTGTGCGGAGTGTCGTAGTTCAGCGCGCGGATGTTCGGCTTGAGCCGCAGCAGCTTCTCCTTCGCCTGTTCCAGTATCGCGGTATCCCTCACATTAAACGACTGCCCCAGCGTCTTCAGCGTGATCCCTATTACATTTCGCGCGTCGTCCATAACCACGATCGAATCCGCCAGCGCCGGATCCCACAGACTCTCATAACCCGTTATCTCGACGTCCACATACCGTTCGTCGTACACTATCAACGGAGTGCCCGCGGCATACGGTACCGTATACTCGTCCTCCGGATCGAAGTACTGCCCTTGATACCCCTCGTCGATGTTCGCGAAATTGGGGATCAGCGCCTTGTCTAGCTTATACAGCAGCCCCTGTCCTCTCAGTATGTCCAGCGCGTAGTCGGACGCCAGCACTATGTCATACTCCCCGCCGCCGACGTTATCCAGCTTTGCCAGCATCTCCTCGTTTGATGTGAAGTTGGTGTAATTGACATGGATCCCCGTCTCCAGCTCAAACGGCGCGATCACCGTATCGTAATCGATATACAGTTCCCACGTGAATATGTTGAGCACGGGAATCTCGCCCTCAACCCCATCCTCGGCCATCGCCGGACCCGCGAACGCGCCCAGCATCACCAATGTCAGCAGCGCGCAGATTAGCCTAGATGATTGTATTTGTTTCATTATGGTCGGTTCCTCCTTTTTTATCGTTGCGCAGTAACTGCGACAGCGCCACTATCAGGCATACAACCCCCAGCATAATTGTACACAGCGCGTTGATCTCTGGCGTGACCCCCGCGCGCAGACTGGAGAATATCTTCAACGGCAGGGTTGTGGTCTGCGCGCCGTTGACGAACATGCTGATGATAACATCATCGAACGACATCGCCACCGCCAGCAGCATCCCGCTGACGATGGCGGGCAGTATCAGCGGAAGCGTCACATCCAGAAACGCTCGCGCCGGTCTCGCGCCCAGATCACGCGCGGCCTCGACCATCTGCGGATCGAGTCCGGCCAGCCGCGACTTCACGATCAGGTAGACGTACGGCACACAGAACGTCGTATGCGCCGCTACCAGCGTCCATATCCCAAACCGCATCCCCACCATCGAGAACGCCGCCATCAACGACATCCCCAGCACGACCTCCGGCAGCATCACGGGCAGCACGGTGACGCCCTCTATCAGCCCCCTCACGCCATTGGTCAGCTTGGTAAACCCTGTCTTTCGCGTCTCGCGCGCGGCTAGACCGATCGCGCCCAGCGTGGCCAGCGGCGCGCTGATCAAACAGCTGAACGCGGCCACGCGAAGACTCGTGCGCAACGCCTGCCCAATCGCGCCGTCATGCATCAGCTTTGCGTACCAGTCCCACGTGAATCCCTTCATCACCCCAGAGACCTTCGACTCACTGAACGAGTACAGCGCTACCAGCGCTAACGGCAGGTACAGGAACGCCAGCACAAGCGTCATCACGACGGGACGCCAAGCGCTGCGAGCGGATCGCGTATGGGTTTTGCGGGTCGATATGTGCGCCGCCGTCATGCCTTCACCTCAAAAAAACCCAATATCCTTGCCACCCAATCGCCGTTGAAGCGCAACCACCACGCCTGTAAGCGCAATCAGCGCCACCGACAGCGCCGCGCCGAACGGGGGATTCCTCGCTGACAACATCTGGTCGTGTATCACCCGGCCCAGTATCGCGCCCTTGCCGCCGCCCAGCAGATCATAAACATAGTATAAACCCATCGTCGGCACGAACACTAGCATACATCCCGACAGTATCCCCGGCACGGTCAGGGGCAGCGTCACGGTCAGGAACGCCCTCGCCGGACTCGCGCCCAGATCCCGCGCCGCGTCGGTCACGCGCGCATCCAGCCGCTCAATCGCCGTGTGGCACGGTAGTATCATAAACGGCAACAACGTATACACCATCCCCAGCAGCACCGCGCCGTGTGTAAACAGCAGTTTCGCGGGCCGCGCGATGACGCCTAGCTTCAGCAACATTGAGTTGATCGGGCCGTTCGCCTGCAGCAGAATCATCCAGCCGTATATACGCATCAGCGAACTAGTCCAGAATGGGATGATCACCAGCAGCATCAGTGCGGCGCGGCGTTTGGGTTTCGCCTTGGACATCGCGTACGCGAATGGATAACCCGCCAGCAGCGATAGCAGCGTCGCCTGTACAGCTAATCCGATAGAGTCCGCGAATACCCTTATGTATACCGGATCGAACAACCGCCGATAGTTATCCAGCGTCAGTATGCTGGTGACGCCCCATGTCTCGTCGCGCTGGTAGAAACTGATGCCCAGTATATATATCAGCGGCAGCGCGGTGAACAGTAACATCCACACAGTCATGGGTAGAGCGAGCAACGGCTCCTTCCGCCGTCTCACGCGGCGTCCTCCGCCGGAACCACCGGCGCGAGCGCCGGATCCCACCACACGAAGCACTCGTCGCCTGTGCGCGCACCCAGCGAATCCTGTCCGATCGCTTCCAACGAGATGCCACCCTCCAGTTCCATCGTCGAGCGCAGGAATCCGCCCGCGTACCTTGTCTCCGTCAGTCTTGCCCGCAGCGCGAACCCGTCCGGCCTTACCGAACCGCAGCGTACGCGCTCCATCCTTACGCACAGCGTGACCATATCCCCAGCGTTCGCGCGACCGCACGCGGGCACTGTTACCCCCGAGACACGCAGCGTCAGCTCCCCATACCCGGACGACCCGATCACCTCAGCGGGGATCAAATTCGTCTGGCCGATAAACTGTGCGGCGAACCGGGTCAGCGGCCGTTCGTATATCTCCTCGGGCGTGCCCAGCTGCTCTATCTGTCCCGCCCGGATCACGGCGATCCGATCCGACATGTTTATCGCTTCTTCCTGATCGTGAGTCACATACACGAACGCGACTCCCAGATCTTTTTGAATGCGTTTCAACTCGACCTGCATCGCTCGGCGCAGCTGCAAGTCAAGAGCGCCCAGCGGCTCATCCAACAGCAGCAGCGCGGGTTTCAACACAACGGCCCGCGCGATTGCGACGCGTTGACGCTGGCCGCCGGACAACTGAGACGGCATCCTGCGCTCATACCCCTCCAACCTCACCAGGCGCAACATCTGTTCTACCAAGGCGCGAACGTCGGCGCGCTTCACGCCGCGCAACTTGAGTCCATAGGCGATATTACGCTGCACATTCATGTGAGGGAATAGCGCGTAGTTCTGGAAAACTGTGTTGACGCTGCGCTTTTCGGGCGGCAGCGCGGTAATATCCTTGCCCTCGAGCGTCACCTGACCCGACGTCGGCGATTCAAGCCCAGCGATCACGCGCAGCAGCGTAGTCTTGCCGCATCCGCTAGGACCCAGCAGCGTCAGGAACTCTCCCGGTTCGACGGTCAGGCTGATACCGCGCAGCACATCGCCGTCGCCGAAGTCTTTGCGGATATCCGATAACGTAAGCAATGAAATGCGTGGCGCCTCCCATCGGCAAATATTATGAGTGCTGCTTCTCCGCCATCAGTTTGTTGATCTCATCCAGGGGCAAGCCAGAGATATCCATGATTTTATCCAACGGCTCGTTCCACGCTATCATCTTCCGCGCTACATCGATGGTCTTTCGATAGCCCCTTAACATAAACCCCATCTCAAACCCTCTATCAAACCCTTCCTCCTTGTTGTTACGCCACATCGCATCCAAATCTTGCGTGGCCATCCATCTATAGAAAAGTTTGGTCCACGTGTCGGGTTCGATCTCAACGGCGTCCCTTCTGACTGTGCTGTCAGACGGCGGACTCATGTCTCCTTGCATCTCGCGCACCTCCTTCGACTCGGTGATCAGCAATAGCATCCATTGGGCTTCAAGGCCCCGTTGCGTTGAGGGTGGGCAATCAAGCGCCTTTATCTGCAGCTACTTACCCGCCATCAGCTGGTTTATCTCATCCAGGGGCAAGCCAGAGAAATCCATGATCTCATCCAACGGTTTGTTCCTTGCTATCATCTTCTGCGCTACCATGCGGGCGTTTTGATAACTTCCTCTCTCAAACCCTAGCGCTTCGCTGTCACGCCTCATCGCGTCCAAATCGCGCGCGGCCTTCTCTCTATAGGAATACCTTTCCCACGCGTCAGGGCTGGCCTCGAGAGCGGCGACCTTCCTGACGGCGCTGTCAAACGGCGGGCTTATGTGTCCTAGCATCTCGCGCACCTCCTTCGACTCGGTGATCAGCAATAGCATCCATTGGGCTTCAAGCCCCATGGCATTGAGGGTTGGCAAATCCGGCACGTAACTCTTGTCCGCCGCCCATGGGTATTGCTTCAGGAACTTACGCAGGTCAAGAATCTTTATCTGCAGCTTGTCGGAGAAGACGACATCGGGCTGATTCTTCTCCCGCAGCATGAAATCCGTATGGAAGCGGTCGGATATCGACGGCACATAATCATGCATTACTATGCAGATCAGTATAACCCGATGCAGCTTGTCATACGGCTGTCCGCTTTTCAGCTGCTTGTAAATCAGATCAGACGCGTAGAACAGCTCTCGCTCGGGCATGAACCTGAACCAATATACCTGCATTTCAATCTGCGCCAGATCGCCGTTCTCCAGCGTGGCTAAAATATCCACCACGCCGTACTTGTCGTCGGGCATGTCAGGCTCAAGCTGCAGGTGCGTCACCAACTTGTCGACATGTATGTCGCTCTCAAGGAACGCCTCAAGCATTCCCTCAACCCGTTCAGGATGTTCCGCTTCGCCGAACGTCGCCGTGAACACGAAGTCGTTCGTCAAGCGCATTATGCGCGGGCTGCCCGCCATCCCTATCACCTCTAGATTCCATTATAGTTTTAGCGGGCGCGTTAGTCAAGATTCCGGAGGACGGTTCCGAGCATTATCAGTCCATTTTCATACAGGCAATATATGTAATTGGCGTGAATCCAATGACGGTTAAATCTATGCTGCGGTTCCTACCCACTCCCGCCATCCTCAATCGCACCTTCAACCCATCCAATCCTATCCGCCAGCGAGCCGAACGTTCCGCAACCCATCTTCTCCCCGCCCGGCAGCTGCGCTTTCAACACACCTAGTCGCCAAGTCCAATATTTCCGAGCATCATCCGTCAGCGGCGGCAGCGCGGTCTGTCCCAAATAGAGCGGACGCGGGTCAGATTCCGTGACAGCGCCGCCGGAATAGTCCGCGCGCAGCACGGGATACCACCGTCCGGCGGAACACACGACGCGTTCCCGCGAAACCGTGTACCCGTGCGTGTTCAACCAATGCCGCACCAACTCCGGATCACGGTTGGGCGACAGCGACAGGATGGGATAGCCCAGCCGCGCCAGCGTCGCGCCGCCGCCATCCAGTATACCGACGATGGTCTGCGCGCCCATGCCCGCGATCATAACCGCCGACGGCTTAGGTTCGCAGTCCTGCAGAGCGGTTATCCCGTCGCCTAAAACGAATCGCACACGATCGGCGAATCCCATTTGAGTGAGATTCGTCTTCGCGCGCGACAACGCTTTGTAAGATATATCCGTTACGAATACAAGGTTGCAACGCTTTTCGGCCAACAAACGCGCAGACGCGTATCCGTGATCCGCACCGACGTCGGCAGCCGACTCGCACGGTAGCACGCAATCCGTCACGGCGGCGAGTCGGGCCGAGATGGCGGGCAACGTTCTTACCCCACACCCATTTTGAACGAGGTTCAACTCACGGGCGAAGGGGCCTTTGCTCATTCTAATCCAGAAAATCCTTCAGTTTCTTCGATCGGCTTGGATGCCTCAGCTTCCGCAGCGCCTTCGCCTCAATCTGGCGGATGCGTTCGCGCGTGACGTTGAACTCCTTGCCGACCTCCTCTAGCGTGCGCTGCCGCCCGTCGTCCAGGCCAAAGCGCAGGCGAAGCACCTTCTCCTCGCGCGGGGTGAGCGTATCCAGAACAGTGGTCAGCTGCTCTTTCATCAGTGTGAACGACGCGGCCTCAGCGGGCGCGGGTGCGTCGTCGTCGGGGATGAAGTCACCCAGGTGGCTGTCCTCCTCCTCGCCGATGGGGGTTTCGAGCGAGACAGGTTCCTGCGCTATCTTGATGATCTCGCGAACCTTCTCCTCCGGAATCGCCATGGCGCGCGCTATCTCCTCGGGCTGCGGCTCACGGCCCAGTTCCTGCAGCAGCTGGCGAGACACGCGGATCAGCTTGTTTATCGTCTCGACCATGTGAACCGGTATGCGGATCGTGCGCGCCTGATCGGCTATCGCGCGCGTGATCGCCTGTCTGATCCACCAGGTCGCGTATGTGGAGAACTTGTACCCCTTGCGGTAGTCGAACTTCTCGACCGCCTTGATCAAGCCAAGGTTGCCCTCCTGAATAAGGTCGAGGAACAACATGCCTCGGCCTACGTATCGTTTCGCAATCGATACGACCAGACGCAGATTCGCCTCGGCCAGCTTGCGTTTGGCGGCCATGTCGCCCTGCTCCATGCGCTGCGCGATGTCGATCTCATCCTCGGCGGTGAGCAACGGCACCTTGCCTATCTCCTTTAGATACATGCGCACTGGGTCGTCGACGCTGACTCCCTCCGGCACGGAGAGATCCAATTCCTCAACGGCGGGCTCGGACGCGATCTCCTGCACCTCCGGCTCGACCAGGTCGATCTCTTGGACAACGTCGACACCCAGGGAGTCCAGCGTCTCCAGGATGCGGTCGAACTGATCAGGCTCGATCTCCAGCTCGACGAGCTGGTTCATGATCTCCTTGTATGTCAGTACGCCCTTTGTTTTCCCGGTCTTGACGAGCTCTTCCACCCGTTTCTGTTTTTCATCCAACACCTGGGTATTCAAGCAATTTCACTCCCTTGTGGGTGCGTCGGTCATCGCGTTCATCACCTATCCAAACGCGTTCAAGCGTGTCCGGACAAGCCGGATCTCAATCTCTGCCGCCTTGTGAGCAGCTCGTTCAATTCATTCTTGCCTTCCGCTCCGGACGAACCCGCGTTCGTGCTTATCGCGGCAAGCAGCTCGTTGATCCTGGCGTTGAGCTTTGCCATGCGCAGCCGCTCTATACAGTCGTTGATCGTGCGTGGCAACTCCTCTTCCGATACGTCGCGGGGTTCGCCGAATATGGCCAGCGTCTCCGTACGGACGTCGTCATCGCTCGAGTCGTCGATCAATTCGGCGGCGGATCGCCCTTCGGCCAATCCTTGGCACACAACCTGGTGCGTCGGATTCTCAAAGTCGTCGCAATCTACCGTGCCAACCGGTATCCGCCCGGCGCCCATCAGCGACAGCAGCGTACGCGCGGCCTTGTCGGTTTCACGGGATACCATCGATGGGATACCCCGCGTCGGCGCCGCCAGCTCCTCCGGCGCAATCCTGGATCTGGCTGGCATCGGCGTCGAACCAATCTGCCGCGCCAGCGTCTCCTTGGAGTAACCCGTATCAACGATTAAACGATCCAGCAGCGAATCCAGTTCCACCGGTTCGCGGACTGTCTTGAGTATCTTCGCCGCCTCTATCGCGTAGCGCATCCTCTCGTCCGGTTTTGACAGGTCGAATTGAATCGCCAGCCGCGCCAATCTGAACTGGTAAGCCGAGCGTGCGCTATGTGATTCCACCAGCGCGTCGAATCCTGTCAATCCCTCGCGCCGGATGAAATCGTCGGGGTCCATCCCGTCCGGGAACGTGACGACCCTCGCGGGCATGTCCGCCGCTTGGAACAGATCAAGCGCGCGAAGCGCCGCCTTTTGGCCAGCCTCATCGCCGTCGTAGGCGATAAGCGCTTCCGGCGCGTAGCGATGGATCAGCGTCACCTGTTCCGACGTCAGCGACGTACCCAGCGTCGCAACCACTCCGACCACCCCGGCGTTCAGCAGCGACACCGCATCCATGTAGCCCTCGACAAGAACGATCCGGCGCAGGTTTTTCGCCTTACGCAGTTCGTGCACGCCGTACACGTTGCGGCGTTTGTTGAATACCGGCGTGTCCGGCGAGTTCAGGTACTTGGGCTGCTGATCACCCATAGCCCTGCCGCCGAACGCAACCACGCCACCCTTCGCGTCCATTATAGGAAACATCGCGCGGCCGCGGAAGAAGTCGAACGAGCGGTCTTCTCTCTTTGCCGCCAGGCAGGCCTTGACGATCAAATCCTCCGGCGTGTCGTCGTCTCTCAGCGCCCTCATCAGCGACTGGCCATCCGCGCCCGCCGCGCCCAATCCAAACCGCCGTATCCCTGAATCGTCCAGCCCGCGCCGATATAGGTACTCCAGGTACGGTTTGCCCTCGCTGGTCCAGAGTCGGCTGTGGAACCATTGTGCGGCACGTTTATTTAGTGCGAGTATGCGCTCGCGCTCGGTGCGGCTTCGGTGCAGCTCGGTCATGTCCGTCGTATCGGGCAGCGGCATGTGAACGCGCTCGGCTAGTTCCTTCAACGCCTCTATGAATTCTAGGCGTTCAGTCTCCATTACGAAGCTGATCACGTCGCCTCCTGCCTTGCAACCAAAGCAGTAGTACACCTGCACGTCGGGCCTCACCGAGAACGACGGGGTCTTCTCATTATGGAATGGGCACAGACCCCAATAGCGTCCGCCGTTCTTTTTCAACGCAACGGTCTGGCTGACTACATCCACGATGTCCAGCCGAGAGCGCAGCTGCGCTATCCACTCCTGCGGAAAACTACCCCTTAACGCCGTTCCGAACGCCATGATACTATAATTCGTCAAGGGACGCTTTTTTCCTGCATGACATTCGATAAGATTATCACCGTTTAAGAGCGCGCATAAACGGAGAATTATTGGGAAAACTACACGCAGTGCTTTACACCGCCTTCAGGGGGGATACAATGGCCCGCGCGAATAACGCGAACAAATCCAACAAACCCAGCCCCGCGAGCGATCCGGCCGCGAACGGCCCAAAGCGCACTGGCCCGATTTTCGCGGCGAAACCGGCAAGCGCCGGTTGGAGCGGCGCGATAAACGCCGAACTGGTCGCCAACATTGCCGAATTGAGGCGCGTATTCGACAAGTGCAGCGACTTTGTGATTCGGGAGTTCCACGCGTCCGGGATGAACCGCGACGCGGTGGTCGCTTATATTGACGGCTTGGTCAAGCATGAATTCATAATGGATAATGTGCTCAAACCGCTGATCGTATATTCGCATGAAGGTGACGCGGACGGTATTGACTCATTGGAAAAGGTTAACGCGCGCGCGTTGCTGGCCAGCGGTACAAAGCTGCTGTACACAGGCGACGACGCGCTCGACGCGCTGCTGCACGGCGACTCTCTGCTGATGATCGACGGCATGGCCGGGGGGATATCGATTAGCGTGCGCGGCTGGGAGCGGCGCAATATATCAGAGCCGCAGACCGAGACGGTGGTGTTCGGCCCGCGCGAGGGTTTCACCGAAACGATCCGCGTTAACACCGCGCTGCTGCGCCGCCGCATCTATACGAACGATCTGCGCATGGAGACGATGACTATCGGCAGCCGCACTCAAACGCCGGTGGCCATATCGTATTTAAGCGAGATCGCCGATCCGGAGATAGTCGAGGACGTCAAGCGCCGGCTCAGCAGCGTGGATGTGGATTCTATAGAGAATTCCGGAGCGCTGATAGAGTATATCGAGAGCGAGCCGGCCTCGTTGTTCGAGACTGTATCTTATACCGAGAAACCGGACGTCGTTGCGGCCCAGCTGCTTGAAGGCCGCGTAGCGATACTGGTCGACGGATCTCCGTTCGCACTGATCGTGCCTACGCTGTTTGTCGAATGCTTCCAGACGGCGGAGGACTACTCCGTCAGGACGTATTACGCGACGTTCTTGAGGATCATACGATTGATCGCGTTCTTTGTCAGTCTTATCGCGCCTGCGGCATATGTCGCTCTTGCCTCGCGGCATCAGGAATTGATCCCCAACGCGCTGCTGTTCACAATGGCCGCCTCCAGCGAAGGCCTGCCATTTCCGTCGTTTATCGAGACAGCGCTGATGCTCGTTATATTCGAGATACTTAAGGAGGCCGGCATACGCCTGCCCAAGCCGGTAGGACAGGCGATCAGTATCGTAGGGGCGCTGGTGATGGGCCAGGCGGCGATACAAGCCGGTCTAGTCGGCGCTCCGGTCGTGATCGTCATCGCGCTGACGGCGGTGGCTAGTTTCGCGATACCAATGCTGTCCAATACGCTAACGCTGCTGCGCTGGTTCATGCTGGTAATGGCGGAGGTGTTCGGCGGATACGGGATCACGCTGGGTCTTTTGGCGATATTTGTGCATCTGGCCTCCCTGAAGTCGTTCGGCGTGCTATACATGAACCCCATCGCGCCCATACGCGTAAGCGATCTGAAGGACGCGCTGATCCGAGCCCCACTGTGGAGCATGAAGTATCGTCCCGTATCCCTGCATCCGCTGGACTCGGCGCGTCAGAATTCGCGCAAGCCTGATTTCGAGAAGAATGAATGAAGGAGGATCGGGTATGAAGCGGATTGCGTTGGCCGCGTCTCTCGCAGCGCTGATATTCGTCTTGTCCGGCTGCTGGAACAGCGCTGAGCTGAACGAGTTATCCATCGTGGTGGGACTAGGGATAGACAAGACGGACGACGAGGAATACATGGTAACGGTGCAGGTGGCGCGGCCTCAATTGCTCAAGGCCGGAGACGCGGATGGCAACGCGTACTTCAACGTGTCGCATAAGGGCAAAGCTGTGTTCTCGGCGCTTAGGGATCTGATGAACATGTTCAGCCGCACGATGTACACCCAGCAATGCGAGGTGCTGGTCGTCAGCGAGGCGACCGCCAAGGACGACGTCAGCGCGTTGCTTGAATACTTCCTACGCAACGTGGAAAGTCGCATGACTATGCCGATCATGATATCCAGAGGCCAGGCGATGGAGGTGTTCAATCAGGCCACATATCTGGAGTCGATGTCGGCCATCCAGCTAGCCAAGATGGCGAAAAATCAGCAG
>JAISBH010000090.1 GCA_031266295.1 Oscillospiraceae bacterium
CTACCGGCTCCGTCCAACCGGTTTCACCTGGATAGTCTATCTCGTAACGCAACCCGTCTCCCGTTACTTGCAACCCCCATCGTAACCGACAACCCTCATCGCCCCCCTAGGGGGAGATGCCGCCGCAGCGGCAGAGGGGGTTAACCCCGCGTTCTCCGATTACAATGTTACCCCATCCTTGAATATGGCGATCGAACGATCGCCCGCTTGCTCGCTGCGTGTACGCTTACCCGACGCCGTATCAATAACTAAACTGTACAACTCCCGCACGCAATCGTCCATCTTCGCACCGTTCGCAATCCTCCCTGCGTCATAATCGATCCATCCCGCCTTACGTACTGCCAGATCGGTATTCGTCGCGACCTTCAACACCGGCGCGGGCGAACCCAACGGCGTACCGCGCCCCGTCGTAAACAAAATAACATGCGCGCCCGCCGCCGTCAGCGCGGTCACGGCGCACGGATCGTTCCCCGGCGCGCGCACCAGACTCAACCCCTTCTCGCGCACAGGCCGATACATCTCCAGCACATCTCTGACAACACCCATGCCCGCCTTCTGTGTACACCCCAGCGACTTATCAGCGTTGGTCGTCAAACCTCCCTCAATATTACCCGGCGCGGGATTCTTGTCAATCGGCTGCCCATACCTTATGAAGTATTCGCGAAATCCCCTTATCATCGACAGCGCGCGGCCAAATACATCCTCATTGCAGCAACGGCTCAGCAGCATCCGTTCCGCGCCGAACATCTCCGGCACCTCCGTCAGCAGCGTCGAACCGCCCACCTTGCCCAGCATATCCGAGAACCTCCCCAGCAGCGGATTCGCCGTCAAGCCGGAAAACCCGTCCGAGCCGCCGCATTTCAATCCAACCACCAACTCGGATGCAGGGATCGGCTCTCGCTTGTCATGGCTTGCGATATCCGCCAGCTCGCCCAACAATACCTTTCCCTCCGCCAGATCGTCAGTAACATCCTGCGCGTTCAGGAACCGAACGCGGGACTCATCCCATTCGCCCAGCGCCTCCTTGAACGCGCCGATATGATTGTTCTCGCATCCCAATCCAACAACCAGCACTCCGCCAGCGTTCGGATGCTTGACCATAGCGGCCAATAAACGCTGTGTATACAACAGATCCTCGCCCAACTGCGAGCACCCGTACGGATGCGTGAACGCGAACGCCGCGCTTGCGAACCCCGGAAGCGACGCCCTCCCCCATTCCGCCAGCGTCGAAGCCAGCGTATTCACACACGCCACCGTCGGCAACACCCACAATTCGTTACGCACCGCAGCGCGTCCGTCATCACGCCTGTATCCCTCGAAATGACGCGGCAATCCGTCCAAATGAACGACAGCGCCGTTATCGGCGTACGGCACGTAGGCCAGCGCATCCAAGTCCTCCAGGTCGGAGACTACATTGTGGGTATGCACCCACGCGCCGACTGGAATATCTGCGGCAGCCTTGCCTATCGGATAACCATACTTGACGACCAGCGCTCCGGCGCGTATATCGGCCAGAGCGATCTTGTGCCCTACAGGGATTTTGCCGCGCGCGGTCGCACCCAGTATAATGTCGCCAGGATGAATCATTGTGAGAGCGACCGCGACGTTGTCGCCGGGTGATATGCGCAGCACGGAGACTGAATCGTCCTTAAACCCGTTCATAATAACGCGGTCTCCAGCGCGGCGCGCATACCCACAGACTCAATCCGTTCGGCAGCACGCTCGACGGCTTCAACCAACCCTGGATACTTATCAAGCGAACCGCCCCACAGCCGAATGCACGCGGGCGGTTCGGTCAACATCGCCCTCACAAACTCAGGCAGGGTCAAGCTTCGCTTCCTATCAGTCGGCGCGTCACCCAGCACGTCAATCAGCGCGAGTGCGTCCGCGTCGTCCTGTAAAGGGAACGCGCCGTCCTTCTCCCGCGCGGGTTTATGATAGAACGCCAGCAGCGACGCGAAAGACAGCGACAGCAACGGCGGAGCCTTGCGTTCCTTCACCATATAAGCGTCGATTGAAGGCAGCACGCGCGCGCGAAACTTGCTTAACGAGTTCAGCGTGATTGACAGTATCTGATGCCTGTTGAACGGATTCTCGAACCGCTCGACGATCGAGTCGGCGAACGCTGCCAGATCGGCCGGATCCAGCGTCAGCGTCGGCATGATCTCTTCCCTCAACGCGCGCAGCATGAACGCGCGAACCGCCGGGTCAGCCATGCACTCCCCTACCGTATCCAGGCCGCACAGGAACGCAGCGTGAACCATCGACGTATGCGCGCCGTTGAGCATACGCACCTTTCGCAGTTTATACGGCGTTACATCCGGCGTGAACACGACCGGCAGCCCCGCTTTATCCAGCGGCAGAACCTCGCGCAGTTTCGTCGAATCCTGTATCACCCACAGCCCGAACGGCTCCGCAACGTCCAGCAGCGCATCGCGATAGCCCAGTTCATCCCACAGCGCCTCCGCCTCGCCTCGCGGAAACCCGGTTACGATGCGATCCACCAGCGTGTTGAGGTATTCATTCTCTTCCATGAGCCAGGATTGAAACGCTGGCGGTAGGTTCCACTGCGCCGCGGTCTTACGAACGCAATCGCGCAGCGCATCGCCGTTGCCGTCGATCAGCTCGCACGGGAGCATCGCGAGTCCCGGCAGCGCCGCGCTCCAACGCTCATACAGAAACCGCGTAAGCTTTCCGGGAAACGACGCGGGAGGTTTGTCGTAAAAAGAATCTGTTCCGGTGTAAGTGATACCTGCTTCGGTTGTGTTGGATGTGACGACGGCCAGATCAGGATTACGCGCCAGCGCCAGGAAATCCGCGTACGCGGTATGCGGATCGACCCCGTCGATTATGGAGCGGACGACGCGCGTCTCGCGAACCACCGCGCCGCCCTGCTTGCCGCGCAGCAGCACGGTGTACATCCCGTCCTGCTTGACGAGCGTATCGACCATGCCCCGCGCGATCGGCTGCACGACGGCGACGCCCGCGTCCAAACCGATGCGCTCGTTGGCGGCGTCGATCATCCCATCCACGAAAGCGCGCAAGAAATTGCCTTCGCCGAACTGCGCCACCCTGACGCGCGTTGGGCGATTCCCCTGCGGGACAACGTTATTTATATCCTTAAGCGGCATACCAGCTCTCCTGTTCGGCAAAAAGGCGCGGCCATGAATGCCGCCGCCTTTGCGCGCGTAATTATTCCTCAGTTTTGGGTTTGCTCGTCCGCTTCTTCGGCGCTGTCAGTACGGCCGTCGGCCGTGCTGGCGGCTGCACCGATAACTGTGTCAGCTGTTCGATAGACAGCCCTGTCCCCTTGGCAATGAAGTCTATCGATACTCCTAGAGCAATAAGGTTTTTTACGATTTCTATGCGCTCTTCCTGCCGACCTCCCTGCAGCAACCTATCCGCCAAACCGCTGTCATACGCTACCCGCTCCCAGAAGTTGCTATACTGCGCCATCTTAAACACCTCTTAATAATACACCGCCGGGTTCGCGTTCAACTGCCTTGCGTCCGCACAGTTATTTCTCCGCCTTTGGCTTGCGCGTCCGCTTCTTCGGCATAGTCGGCAAGACCGTTGGCTGTGCTGGCGGCTGTGCCGACAACTGTGTCAGCTGTTCGATGGGCAACCCTGTCCCCTTGGCAATGTATTCGATCGATACTCCTAGAGCAATAAAGTTTTTTGCGGTTTCTATGCGCTCTTCCTGCCGCCCTTCCTGCCGCCCTTCCTGCCGCAGCCTGTCCGCCAAACCGCTGTCATACGCCACCCGCTCCCAAAAATTGCTATACTGCGTCATCCTATACACCTCCTTATACACCGCCGGGTTCGCGCTGCTGATCACGTCCAGATACACCGCCAGCATCGTGCTCAATACCTCCGCATCAAACCGATCGCTGCTGTCGATCGCCGCGCGGAAACTGTCGACGTCATTGTCTCTCCTAAGCGCGCTCAGGAACTGGTTTTCTCCGGCCTTGAGCAACCTGCTCTGAATAATTTGCACCGGAACATTCAGGAAAAGCGTCTCATGCACGCCGGTCGTCGTCTCGGTAATCGTTTGCGCCGCTTCATCCTGGATGAAGGCCAGCGCGGCGCGCGGACGCGTCGGAACCACGATCGAGAGCGTGACGTCGCTTAGCGGCACGCGCTCGTGTATGGAATACAGCAGCACATACGCCAGCGTCTTTTTAAAATCGTCAACGCTCAAGTAGTCGTCGGGGCTTTTATATTCGAATAGATTATGTCCACGGAATATTCTCGCGATGCCCGTATCAATGACGACCCCGGCAGCCTTCTTGATAATCAACAGATCAATCCGCAGCGGCTCGAAGTTCAGCTGGAACTCCGGCTCATACTCCAACACGTCGCGGTACTGGTACAAATCAGCCTTCATAGCCGACACAAACGCGGGGTGCCACGCTATGCGCTCCCGTGGTTCTGAATCGCTCGCGGCGCGGGGCTTGCTCTCATTGGGCAAGGAAACCCCTCCCTTTCACCTGTATTATAACATTTCGGCAAAAGGTTGACAACAGGCGCAGCTGCGCCTTCGCTACGCTCAATTGCGATCCGCTTCCCGACCTCCCCAGGGAAACCCCCTCTGCCGCTGCGGCGGCATCTCCCCCTA
>JAISBH010000199.1 GCA_031266295.1 Oscillospiraceae bacterium
GTCCAGGCGAAGCCTGGTCAGGATTCGAAAGGGCGGATAGCCCTTCGCAGGGTCCGGGACAGAGTCCCGAAACCCCCGTTTTACCCCCCATCGGGGGGAAGGGGGGCGTTCCTCGTTCCATCGTTCCAACCCTGCGCCCCGCCCGTAAAACGCTGTAAGGCAATTGTCAACTCACACCATAGTGGCGGGGCGCCACAAATTTAAAGCGTATTCGGTTCGCAAACCGAACAGCGTCCCGCCGCAGCGAACCGTACGCCATCCGAGATACATTCGTGGCATACAAGCTACAGTATGGACACGTATGGTACAGCGAATGATTTTCGTCCGAGAAAAATCGATTGTAGGCGACCGAATCATATTGAAAAATTCCAAATTTGAAATTCCTAGCGGTACGGGGTATATCGCTTGCGCCAAATACCGCAAAGTGATATAGTATTTCTGCGGAGTTCGCGCCAGTCCATCGAAAGGAGCATAGGAAGTGCAATTAACCATCCTCGGCTGTTATGGCCCGTATGCCAACCACGGCAACGCGTGCTCCGGGTACCTGTTGCGGGGGCTGGACAACCACTCGCTGATGCTGGATTGTGGCAGCGGCGTGCTTAGCCAGATACCGGACGCGTTCCCGCTGGATAAACTGGATGGGCTTATATTGTCGCACCTGCACGCGGATCACTGCGCGGACGCGCTGACACTGCCTCACCTGCTGCAATTTGCGGAGTGGAACCAAGGCCGCGATCCGCTTCCTCTATTGCTCCCCGACGGCCCGGAAAACCTGGCGTCATACTTCTTCAGCAATCCCTGGTATGACGCGATGGCGTTCGACGAATACCAGGAATTTATAATAAAACATTGGCACATCACCTGCATGGAGGTGCGGCATCCCGTGCCCACGTACGCCGTGCGTATATGGCACGAGGCCGAGCCGGGGTTTGCATTCGTGTATACAGGCGACACGAACATCCATCCGCCGCTGGTGCAGCTGTGCATGAACGCGGATTTCCTGCTGGCCGACGCGGCGATCCTGCTGAGCGAATGGTCGGAGGGTTATCCTCATATGAGCGCTTCACATGCGGGAGGTTTAGCTTCGTTTGCCAAGGTCAAGCGGCTGATGCTCACCCATCTGCGGCCCCTGGCCGATCCGCAGATATATCTGGCAGAGGCGGGCAAGCTGTTCCTGAATGTGGAAATCGCCAAGCCTCGCATGTTTATCAACATGTCTACGGCGCGATAATTAACATCAGTTTATGAGCATATGCGCGGCGCGATAATCCAGCTCTGTAAGGACACCGCGTCGTATTTTGCGCGGCGTCGGCTATGCTTGGGCACGCTATCGTTCGCGGCCGGAACCGCTTTGGGTGTGGACGCGCGGTATTCTCCGCCGCTGTGGCTGGTCAGCGTCGGGTCGTTTGGTTTCGTTACGCTACTGCGCGGTAGAAAGATTGCGCGGTTTTTTGTTTTAATTGGACTGTTTGGGCTGGGGCTGGCATGGTGCTCGCTGCGGACGACCGTGCCGCCTGACTTTCCCGGGGCAGGGACGTATCTAGTCCGGGCGCGGGTACGCACTCCGGTAGTGATAGGGGGAGACGGCGCGTCAAGGTTTGATATATCGAACATCACCCTGGTGCGGGACGGCGAAACGCTCGCGCTGGCTGGCAGCGCTTACGCGTGGGTGGACAGCGCATCGGCGGCTTACCTCGAACCCGGCGACTGGATCGAACTGACCGGATCAATCAGGTTGCCCGACAGCGCGCGCAACCCCGGCGGGTTCGACGCGCGGCGGTGGGCGCTCACGCGCGGCGACTATTATACGCTGTTCGCCGACAAATCGGTAACGCTAATACGGTCGGAATCGTTTTCACTGACGCGGACGATACGCCGCGCGCAGATGAGTCTGGCCGCGAGGATCGACGGGCTCTTTGGCGAGGACGCTCCCCTTCTCCGTGCGATAGTGCTGGGTGAAACTTCGTTGCTACCTACCGACTGGCGTGAATCGTTCGGGCGCGTTGGCATTGTTCACCTGCTGTCCGTATCGGGATTGCACATTGGTTTTGTATATCTAGTGATTAAACGCCTGCTGGATCTGCTCGACAGATCCGGCAGGATTGGACTGTCGCCACTCGCGTGGGTTATCGTGCTGGCTGTTGCGCTGATTCCGTATACAATAATGGTGGGACTGTCGCCGTCCGCGCTGCGCGCCAGCCTTATGCTGTTGGGCTATAGGTTCGCTACGGTAGTGGCCAGGCGCGCTGACCATATGACGTGCCTGTCGATGGCGGCCGCTTTGATGCTGATCGCCAGCCCGGCGGATGTCGCGTCCATCAGCTTCCAATTGTCGTTCAGCGCGATGGCCGGGTTGATCCTTCTGACAAATCCCCTGAAAAGATTGTTTGATAACGCGGCGAAACATGTCCCGCTCATTATACGGTCAACGCTGACGATGACGATTGCCGCGCAAGCGGGCCTGTTCGTACCGTCGATTCAGCTGACAGGCTTTTACCCGCTGCTGTCACCTATCGCTAATTGTATAGCGATACCGCTGTCCTCCGCGATATTCCCATTGTCTATACCCGTACTGATTATAGATGCGATATATCATCCGCTGGCTGCCATGCTGGCCTGGCCGGAACGGTTGCTGCTGCGACTGCTGCGGGTGATCGCCGACGCTGGCGCAAGTTTGGGCTGGTTGCTAAGGATACCGTCGCTGCTGCCCGCCGTGTTGATCGCAGGCGTGTTTATATCGCTGTTTATTTGGTCGGACGCGATACGACTGCGAGGGCGCATCCGAGCGGTATTGAGCGGGTCGCTGGCCGTGGCTGGATTTATGGTTATGATAATCTACCGCGCACCCATTCGTTATGTACAGTTGGACGTCGGGCAAGCGCTGAGCGGCGTGCTTCACTCGGGTTCAACGACCATTGTTGTGGATACCGGAGCCGACGGCGATGAGCTTCTTGATTACCTGACCGCGACCGGCGACGATATCGACGCGCTGTTTATCACGCACGGGCACATCGACCACTTTGGCGGACTATCAAGCCTGTTGAATGATCCATTAATAAAGATTAAGCGTATATACGTGTCGGACGCGGAAGGCGGCAACGTCGATCCGGGATACGCCGACGCGCTGGATGAGGCTAGGGCGAAGGGCATACCAGTCACGCCACTGTCGCGCGGGGACACGCTGGATATTCCTCCCGGCATATCCATAGAGGTATTGTGGCCGCCCAGTGGTTACGTCAACGCGGACGCCAATGAGACGTCGCTAGTAATGCGCGCGTCGGTCGGCGGGCATACGATCCTGTTTACCGGCGACGTCGGCGAGATGGAGCCGCTGCGCAATACCAGCGCCGAACTGCTGGTGGCGGCGCATCATGGCAGCCAGTATTCCACAAGCGCCGCGTTTCTGGAGTACATGTCGCCGTCGCTGGCGCTGATATCTTGCGGCGCGGGCAACCGATATCTGCCTCATCCCGACATGCTCGCGCGGCTGGATGAAGCGAGAGTGACATACCGCCGCACCGACGAACGGGGCGCGCTGACGGTTTATCTGGACGGCGAAGCGCTGCGTGTTAGGGGATTCGTCAACTAGTATTCGCGGTAGATTATCACTACATACGCACACAATCTAAATTATTACGTATAATGGCATGGACTGAAAACACATCGGCGCTTCATGTCTATGTTCCGTACCGCTAAAAGCTTCCCGTATTCACGCGTCTTTTAGCCGCTTGCGCCGGCTCTTGCACCGGTTTTGTATCGCCGCCTCGCTGACAGCTGTGGCTCTGTGCAAAACCGATCTGGCGTTCAGTTAGCGGACCGTAAGGGAGACTCCATCGCTCGCCTTAGCGAGCGACGAAAATCCATTGTGAATCCGTGGAAATTCTTAGCGGTACGGAATATAATTGTCTGTTACTTGAATCAGTTAAAGAAGGTATTATCATGCCCGACGCGGTATCTTCAACATTATTAAAAGATAAAACTGTAATGATCACCGGCGGCACAGGCTCATTTGGAAATGCGTTCCTGCGGCGCTCGCTGTCAGACGATATAGCGGAAGTGCGTATATTCTCCCGAGACGAGAAAAAACAGGACGACATGCGCCGCGAAATAAAGCAGAATAATCAGAATTATCATAAAGTTAGATATTTTATAGGCGATGTTCGCGATATCGACACCGTCCGTGCCGCGATAAAGGGTGTGGATTATTTGTTTCACGCGGCGGCG
>JAISBH010000225.1 GCA_031266295.1 Oscillospiraceae bacterium
TGCAGCGTGCGCAGGCCGTCCGGCACCGAGAACGTCACGTTTACGCCGTTGCGCTGGCCCATCAGCGCGGCTCCGACCGGCGACTCGTTCGATATCTTGTCCTCCAGCGGATCGGACTCCGTTTCGCCCACGATCTGGAATTCACTCTCGACGCCCGTCTTGACGTCGCGCACCCTGACCACGCTGCCCACGCCGACCATCTCGGTGCTGACGTCCGACGCGTCGATGACTATCGCGTTGCGGATAGTGTTTTCCAGATAGCTGATGTGGCCCTCAATGCGCGACTGCTCGTTCTTCGCCTCGTCATACTCCGCGTTCTCGCTCAAGTCCCCGAACGAGATCGCCTGCTTTATCTGTTCGGCCACTTCCTTGCGCTTGACCGTTCGATAGAAATACAGTTCATTCTCCAGCTTGGCTAGTCCGTCCGCCGATATAATCGGCCTGTTCTTTACGTCGTCCATCGTTCATGCCTCCCGCGTTCGTGCTTGTATTTGTATTTGTTCCAATGGTTTTAATAAATGCCTCCAACGCGCCGACGCAGCCGAGTCCATACACTGACGCGCGCCAGGTCGCCGCTCCCGGCAAGCCTTTCATATACCAGCCCAGTTGGCCGCGCAGTTCGACCATCCCGCGTTGTCCGCCGCGCCACGCGCACTGGATACGCGCGTGCCTCAGCGCCATAGCAAGCCGCTCGGCGGCTGTCGGTTCGACCGCTTCGCTATGCAAGACGCGGCTGAATACCCAAGGGTTGCCGATCGCCGAGCGCCCGATCATAACACCATCGCAATGGGTCTCGCGTATCATCCGTTCCGCGTCGGCTCGGGACGCGACGTCGCCGTTGCCTATCACCGGAATCGATACGGCGGCCTTGACCGCCGCGACGCCCTCAAGATCGGCGTCGCCTGAGTATTGCTGATCGCGCGTCCTGCCGTGAACCGTAACGGCCGCCGCGCCTTCGTCCCACGCCATCCGCGCCAGCCGGACGGCGGAACGATCCCCGGCGCCCCATCCCAAGCGAGTCTTTACCGTAACGGGCATCGCGGGGTGAGTGGATTCAACCGCGCGCACGGTCGCGGCCACTATTCGAGCAGCGCGAGGCAGATCGAGCAGCAGCGCGCTCCCCGCTCCCGAACGCGTTATCTTTTGCGCGGGACAACCCATATTGATATCGACAGCGTCAAACGCCGCCAGCCGTCCGCGATCATTGAGCAGCGCGATCGCTCCGGAGAAATCGGAGGGTTCAGCGCCGAATAGCTGCAGCGCCAGTGGGCCTTCCTCATCGCCGCGCTCCAGCAAGTCCAGCACGGCGGGCATATCGGGCGAATACAGGATGCTCTTGACCGAAACCATCTCGGTCACGGCGAAGGCGCAACCCATCTCCCGGCACAGCAGCCGCGTCGGCCATGCCGTGACTCCCGCCATCGGCGCGAGCATGACGCGGCCAAGCAGCGTCAGCTGCCCGATGGACAGCGGGTCAGTCAGTATCATGCGCGGTCAGCTGCCGCCGGGGCGTTCGTCCGTCGGGTTAATCGACGATATTATCCATCGCCCGCTATCACGGATGAGCGTTATGCGGTATCGTGTGGAATCCCAGGCGGGCGGGCTGACGGCGGAATCGCCGTACGCGGCGATAACCGCCTCTCGCCTGGTGGATCTGACGCGCCCGTCAATCTCGGGCACGGACTCCACCGCGATGGCGCTGGCTGTGTTGTCCCAAGGCCACGTCCACATCCATTCAATTTTCAAACGATGATCCATGCCGCTGATATCATAGTCGGCGTACCGCGACTCGCCAGCCAGCGCGACGCCCACCGCCGCGTCGCGAGCCAGGCAGTCCGCCGTGAAAAACTTGGTCAGCAGGCTGGGATCCTCCTCCGTGCCCAGTATCACCTGCGCGCGGGCCGACATGCCGTCCTTCGCCAATACAATGATATTCGTTATATTCATCGACATATAAAACGCGATAACGAGTATAGTGCCGATCACGCATATGCCGAACAGGCGCACCGTTATGAACCAGAGGAATCTGCGCAGATACTTCATCGCCGCTCACCGTCCTTTCGATTCGGTTAATCATTCAACGTTCATCTAACGTTTATAAGACCGAATCTATTCGCCGACATACACGAGCGGATATAATTTCTCGCTTCTCACAACACCTATGCCATTCACGCGCGTCAATTCGCGCTCGTCGGTGAACGCGCCGACCAGATCACGGTAGTCGATTATCCGCTGCGCGATCACCGGGCCGATCCCCGGCAGCGCGATCAGCCCCCGCGCGTCGATATCGTTGAGGTTTAGTTCGCCCGTATCCAAGGTGTGAGCCGTTATCGCTCCGTCTCCAGCCCATATGACGCTCGTTACGGGCGCGCTGGGCATAACCACGGTTAAACAAACAACGCCGACGCCCATTGCGGCGGCGCATATTATCCCCAACGCCCAGCGGCATAACAACCGAAAGCCCCGGTTCATCATCAGCGACGGCGCGAAACCACCCAACAATCCGCTGAACCGCCGTTTTGACGCCTAGTGGATCGCGGCAATGAGCAGCGACATAACTAGGAAAACCCCTGCGGCGACCTTGGTCGCCAGCGCCAGCTTACCCTCATAGGACTTGGCCTTGTTCTTGCCGAAGAATGTCTCCGCGCCGCCGGCGATAGCGCCCAGACCCGATGTCTCGCCCTGCTGCATCAGCACCGACACGATTACTATCAACGCCGATATAACCAGCAACACGGTCGCCAGTACTTTGATTGCCTGCATGAGGTTTGTCCCTCCTTCATAGTCGCCTATGTATTCTATCAGAGAATCAGCGAAAATACAAGCCTGAATTGGT
>JAISBH010000306.1 GCA_031266295.1 Oscillospiraceae bacterium
GTTCGCAAAAGATCGCGGTGGGGATTGGGGCATCATTTCCGCCCCCACTGCGTCGCTGTTCCGGTCGACGGACCTCCAGTCCGCCTCCTTCCACGCTCCTTGTGGGGACGAAAAATCTACCCCAATCCCCACCGCGATCTTTTGCGAACAGGCCCTAGGTATAAGTGTTCTCGGCGACGACAGGCAGCAGCGCTCCTCCGTCCATATAGATACACGTACCCGTGATATACTGCCCGCCTTCGCCCTCCAGGAACACGCACGCCTTGCCAACTTCCGGCGGCGTGCCGAACCGACCCAGCGGTATACGCTTATTCACTGACATGATTCGTGCCCATCTTTCCGGCGGGAACCCTTCCGGAGGACCCTTAGGCCAGTCGCGCGTCCTTGTGTAGCCAGGAGCGATGGACAGGGCGCGGATGCCGTACTGCGCTGGTTCCAGCGCGATGTTCTCGGTGAACTTCTTTACTAGTTCTATGATTCCGTCCTGTTAAGGCTGCTTTATCATGCGGAACGCGTCCAGCGCGGGGGATGGAATACCATCGCCTCGCCACGCGCTTAGGTTGTAATTACTCCAAGAACGCGCTCCTTCAGGTTCCCAGTAAAATAAGCCGCAGCAGCGAGGCGCGGCTACGCAGCGCTCTATCACGCTCTCAAGCAGACGGAACGATTCTTCTTCTTTGTCGTCCTCGTGCCCTGTTTCGACAATCATTATGTCTTTACCGAACCGCTCGGGAAGCTGAATAAGCGAATCACCTAAACCAGCGATAATGGCGTCGTTCGTTGTTTTCAGCCACCACGGATAGTATGACAAGCCGATCATATCGTATCTGCCGCCGAATTTTTCAAGCTTACTGAAATAGTCAAAAGAAAATCAGTCTTGTTGCCTTCAGCCAGATGGATCATTGTCCGTGTTTCTGGCGAAACGCTTTTAACGGCATCATGCCCCGCGTTGTAGATCTGCGCCAGCTGGTCAAAGCGTTCAACCGAGCCATCCGGCATCAGCAGGCCAGGGTTGGTCTCGTTGCCGATCTGTGCCCATTGAACCCTAAGGCCGCCATCAATAAACGTCTTCATTGCTGATGATGTGTAACCGGACACCGCCTTCAGCAGATCCTCAAATGTCAGGTTTTTCCATGCTACGGGTTTCTCCTGAAAGTTTGGATCGCGCCAACTGTCGCCGTAGTGAAAGTCGATCATCACATCGAAGCCCATCCGTTGCGCTCGCAGACCCAGCGCCAGCGTTTCCTCCGCTGAGCAGTGCCCGTGATGCGGATGCGAGCTGGGCTTAATCCATGTGCGAAGACGGACAGCGTTCATGCCGTAGGACTTCAGCGTCGTAAGGCAGTCCTGAGGGACTCCCGACTTATCTCGGAACGGGAAACCTGTAGCCTCCATCATGGGAAGCCAGCTGACGTCCGCGCCTGACGCAAACGGTTTATCGAATGATATCTGCCGCAAATTGATCCACTCCTTTGCGCAACCGGTTGTCCTATACATTATACCAAACCGCGCGGAATTGTCAACAGGTAAAAAAACTACCGCTCAAATTCCATTCACAAACAGTAATGCCCATGATTAAGGAGTATTTTTGCACTATTTTACATGCCGGTCATTGCGCAACTGTTGCGCAGCGAGTTCAACCCATATGAATGTTATAGCTGAGCAATGTGCTCGTCGGCACCTGCCCTCCCTTCAAACGGCGGAGCAGCATCTGGCACGCCACAGCGCCTAAGCGATCCGGATCCATGCGGACAGCGGGTACGTCGGGTCTGAAATTCCTAAGGTATGGGCTGGAGTGCAATGAAGCGACACGCAGAGCTGTGTTCGGCACAGCTCCCTTGAACCGTCCGCTGTCCTCCAGGATATGCAGCAGGTTTTCACAAACTACATCATCTCCGCACACCACGTTCTGGATGCTGTTGCTTCGCAGGGACGTCAAAGCGCCGAAGATGGTTTCGGGATCGTTCATGTCCCACAGTATGAGAGGGGAGTGCAGTCCGCGGCTGGTCGCGGCGTCTGTGAATCCGGCTGCGCGTATGGCGTTGACATCCGACGCGCTGTGGCCGAGGAGCAGCGCCGTCTTATCCGACCACAGTTCCAACAGACGCATCGTGAGGTCGCGAAACGCCGCGCGCATGTCATAATTAACCTGCGTGACATTCCGCGCGGCCGTACTGCCGGTAAGCACAATGGGCATTTCGCATTCAGCTAGCGATGACAGCGCGTCGTCGCCCAGAATTTTGCTGGACAGTATAAGTCCGTCGGCCTTCTTGCTGCCAACTATGCGCCGTATTTCATCCTCCCGCGCTTCAACCGTGATCACGTCGTAACCCGCGCGGGCGGCTTCCGCCGCCACGCCATTCAGGCATTCATAGAAATATGCCGACGCGTTAAGAGGCCGCCCGAGCGGCAGCGTGAACGCGATGTTATGGGTGCGCCGCGCGGCTAGGTTCCGCGCGGAGGCGTTCGGGGCGAAACCCGTCCGTTCCGCCATCTCACGCACGCGGCTGATAGTCTCCTTTGATACGCGGCCGTTGCCGCTGAGGGCGCGTGATACCGTGGTTTTACTCACGCCCAGCGCCTTGGCGATGTCTTTTATCGACACAAAATCCCCTCGCGTTATGTATTTTGTACTGCGCCGTGTACCCCGGCTGCCCGTACAGCGTACCATAACTGCGGGCCTTACCGCAACAGGGTAAGCCCAGTCGCGGTATAACGCACAGGAATCAACTTAAGCCGTTCGAACCTATCTCTAACCGAATGGGGACAGTGCATGGCGAGAATGTCGGCGCCCTCAAAGTCCTTCAGTTCCTTCATCCGGGCACGGAGGGCGGTATATTGTTCAGCAGTCATAATCAGCTGACCTCCCCTTCATTGTCGAGTAGAGGGTTAGCCAGTGTGCAGTCGGCATTGTGATGGCATAGATTGAAACATTAGTACAAAACGCGCAGGGTCATTTCACAGGAAGGGACAAAAGTGTTACAATGAGAGGGATGAAAGCAGAACGGATGAGGCAGTACTACGCGGGAGTGGAAGACCCAAGGTACAGAGTGTTCGTAGAACACAA
>JAISBH010000316.1 GCA_031266295.1 Oscillospiraceae bacterium
CAAGATTTTTTGAACAGGCCCTAAGTGTAGCACATATCCCAACCTCCTCCTAAACTGGAACGGGAGTACGAAGGGATGCGTTGAGATCGTTCCATCTCCCTTCGGGGGATATCGCCGCAGCGACAGGAGGGGCGGTAATCCTTCGCCTAACTCACATTATTAGTCTTAGTCATTAAGACTGTTGCTTCTGCCCCTGCCGCCTACCAAGAAGCCTTCCTTTTCCCAAATAGCCATCCACTCTTTAAGCCTTACAAAGAATATATCATTGCTGGGCGTCTTAGCTAGCATGGACATCAGCTGCTCGGTAGCGTCGCTGACGTTGGATGATGAGAGCACCTTACGAATGGTCAGCACGCCCTCCAACTCTTGTGGGCTAAGCAGTAGCTCCTCGCGCCGCGTGCCCGACTTGGCCAAGTCGATCGCAGGGAAGATGCGCTTCTCGCTCAGTCGGCGATCCAGGTGGATTTCCATGTTGCCGGTGCCCTTGAATTCCTCATAGATAACATCATCCATGCGGCTGCCTGTCTCGACCAGCGTCGTCGCGATGATGGTCAGGCTGCCGCCAGCCTCGACGTTGCGAGCCGCGCCGAAGAATCTCTTTGGTTTATGCAGCACACCGGGCGCGAGACCGCCCGACATTGCGCGGCCCGTTTGGGGGGCTGTCGCGTTATACGCGCGCGCGAGCCGCGTCAGACTGTCCAACAAAACTACAACGTCTTTTCCGCATTCGACCAGACGCTGCGCTCGCTCAATCACCAATTCCGCCACTCGCGTATGGTTCTCGGGCATCTCGTCGAACGTGGAATACACCACCTCGCCTCGCGTTATCGAACGCTTGATGTCTGTTACTTCCTCTGGACGCTCGTCTATCAGCAGCACAATCAGTTCAGCCGTTGGATAATTTTGGCTGACCGCGTTCGCTATTTTTTTAAGGAGGATGGTTTTGCCCGCCTTGGGTGGGGCGACTATCAGTGCGCGCTGCCCCTTGCCGATGGGAGCGACAAAATCTATAACGCGGATAGCCAAGTCGTTCTTATTGGAATCGTTCTCCAACGTCAGCCGCTCGTCAGGATAAACGGGCATCAGATTCTCGAACGAGACACGGCGTGCGGCCTGATCGGCTGGCACGTCGTTGATATGTGTTATATGTAATAACGCGGTGTTGCGCTCGCCTTCGCGGGTCGGACGAGTCTTACCAGTGATCTTGTCGCCATTTTTCAGGTTGAAGCGACGGATTTGCGCGATGGATACGTAAACATCGCCGGAACTGGATTGATAATTGTTGCCGCGCAGGAAGCCGTATCCGTCGGTGTGCATCTCCAGAATACCTTCGCCGTCGCCGCATTCACCGCCCTGAAGCAAGTCGGACAGCGGCTGGCTCGACACTGGCTCGCGCCGGAAAGGCTGCTCTAAGCGCGGGCGTGCGTTCTGAGCCTCATACCCTCGCTGAACCGGCACGGCGCGTGAATCCGACCAGCGCGTCGGCGCGTCGGCATTACGATCTTGAAAACGTTCCGGCGGCCTTTCAATAATTCTATCCGAATATTTATCCGCGTATTGGCTTTGCGGCGCTGACGAAGGGTAGCGATCCTGAATGGCGTTTGCGGAAGGCGCTCCATATCGTTCGGATGAGGGCTGAGGCTGCTGATACCCGCCTTCGTCTCGGCGAATAAAGCCTGGACGGACAGGGGCTAGTCGCTGCGGCGCGGGTTCGTGGCTGTATCGGGAGTCGCTCGTGAACCGATGAAACCCGGTCGTGCGAGGCTGCAGCGGCGCTGCAGATCGCGGCACTGGCGTAAAACGCTGCGGTTCGGCGGCCAGGTATTCCTTCGAAGCATCGCCGATCGGTTTTGCAACGGATTCTATCGGCTCGGGTCTGTTGAATTCGATAACCTCTATATCATCCAGGCCTTCCACTGAATCAATAGGCCCTATTGGTTGAAGGTCATCCAGCGACACGGCAGGTATCTCCGCTTGTTGTTCAACCGCAGTCAAGGCGTCGGTGGGCTGTTGAATCGATACGACGGGTTCACTGTCGGCTGAAGTTTTGGCAGCGGTTAAAGCAATCGTCACGGTTGGCTCGACTGAAACGGACGAGTCGTCGGACTTAGAGTCGTCGATGGTTTTTTCATTGATTGTTTCAGTTTTCTTCGGA
This sequence comes from Oscillospiraceae bacterium, assembly GCA_031266295.1. Classification (GTDB taxonomy): domain Bacteria; phylum Bacillota; class Clostridia; order Christensenellales; family Aristaeellaceae; genus BNUH01. The sequence goes on from JAISBH010000316.1 coordinate 2,156, forward strand.
TCGTCTTCGGCAATAGAAACGATGGGACGGCGAACAGACGCCCATATGCGCGTGCGACCCGCGCTAGGCGCCGCCTTATCAATCTTAGTCTTGTCCGGTTGTGATGGCGCGGATGGTTCGGATGGTTTTGCGGCTGTAATGTTTGCGGGTTTATACGCCGACATAGTTCCGCGAGGCCGTCCCCTGCGCGGCGGCTGTATATCCGAGTAGCCACGCTCCCATCCGTTGGCCAGCAACGCCACGATCTCCGGTTTATTCAGTCCCGTCGGCAGCGGTACGCTGTGCGCGCGGGCGTATTCTTTCAGGTCTTTCAGCAGCATTTGATCAAATGCTGGTCTGGAAGCGGGGTTTTCTGCATTGATAGATGTATTGATTGGTGATGCAGCTGAAAGCGCTGCGGTTTTATGCGACTCCAAACGGAACGCTCCTCTCCGATATGCGGCTATGCTGATGAAAGCCTTGCTGTAGCTCTAGCAGGTCCCCTGAATTCAAACGCTCGGTTATGATCGACTTTTTCGTCGCTCACGCTGGCTTTTCCACAACTCAAGGTTTGGGTTTCATCGTCTGCTAGTAATGTATGGATGCGCGATATATCATTCCTGTTAACAGTATATGCGGCAGACGCACTGTGTATGCATTGGACGAACGCGGAACCGGGCAGTAATTCGTAATATAATCCGTGTAATCCCACATTGCGTATGATAACGAGTCAACGTATACACAATCTATACTATCCCCATAGGCCCTCCTCCCGTTTGGGGAGGAGGGTGTGTTCCATTTCACGCTTTTCATGGATTAATACTTGCGTTTCCGAGCTGCTTCCGCCTTTTTCTTGCGCTTGACACTGGGCTTCTCGTAATGTTCACGCTTACGAACCTCAGCCAGCACGCCCGCGCGCGCGCATTGGCGCTTAAATCTTCTCAGAGCGCTTTCCAGGGATTCGTTTTCCCTTATTCGTACTTCCGACATGGTATCCCTCCCCTCCGCTCATCTGTTGGGTACGAGGGCTTCGCCCCTCTCCTCACGGAGACGTTACCTCCGTTTCAGATAATCACGTACCACATTGGCATTATATCGCGTTTGATGTGGAACGTCAACAGGTGAATTGGTTTTCCACTCGTGCAAATTCGTCTATATTCGACAAAACGTTACGAACTGCTTTAGTTTGTTTACACATTCACTATGCCAGATCTGCGCCCATCGCGCGTCCTCCCAATAGGTGTATATGCAGATGGGGCACGCTTTGGCACGCGTCCTGTCCGCAATTTGATACAATGCGGTAGCCACGTTCCTTTACGCCCCGTTCCTGCGCCAATTTTCCAGCGACGCGTATCAGCTTCGCCAGTGTCGCGTCCGAGAGCGCGTCCAACTGATTAAGCCCGGCGACATGCGCCTTAGGCATAATCAGCGCGTGCACCGGCGCTTGAGGCGCGACGTCCTCAATGGCGATAACATCGTCGTCTTCATACAGTTTTTTCGCCGGAATTTCTCCCCGCGCGATCTCGCAGAATACGCAGCTGTTTTCCATAGGCAACCCTAATCCCCCTCCTTGCTCGCCATATACGTACCCAAACAACCTAACCCAACCTTATGGGTGTTAGCGTCCAATCAGCACCCCGCGAACGCCTCTTTCGGTAATTTCGGTCAGACGCGTTTTCACGATGCTCCCCGACAGCCGCTTATCCACACAATCCGCGAATACCCGCACATACTCCGGCGTATATCCCTCGCAGCCGCCGTCCGACGTCCGCTCAAATAAAACGGCCCTTACCTGCCCAACCATCCTGGCCATATATCGTTTTTCAAGCTCTTGCCCCAATTCAATAAGGCGGCGGGCGCGCTCCGCCTTCACGGCGCTGGTTAACTGCCCGGGCAGTCGGGCCGCGGGGGTGCCCTCGCGCTTCGAGTATGGGAATACATGAATTCTCGCGAACCCGGCCGCCTCGACGAACCGCGCCGTTTCCTCGAACTGCTCTATCGTCTCGCCTGGGAATCCCGTTAATACGTCCGTCGTCAATGCGCTATCGGGAAACGCTTCGCGCAGCAGCTCCGCCGCGCGCATGTATTCCGCCGATGTGTACCCTCGTCCCATCCGCTTGAGCACCGTGTCGCTGCCGCTCTGCAGCGCCAGCGGAAAATGCGGGCACAAGGCAGGTATCCGTTTGATCCGCTCTACGAATGCGCTTCCGACGATCCCCGGCTCCAGCGAACTAAACCGTATCCGTTTCACGCCCGAATCCGCGATAGCCTCTATCGCGTCCGCCAGCGTAAGCGCCGTGCCGTTCCCGTCCGTCAAGTCCTTGCCGTATGCGCTCATGTTAACGCCGGTTACGACTATCTCCAAATAGCCGCCGCTCACCAAACGCGATGCTTCGCTTCTTATTTCACTGGCCGGCCTGGAGCGCACCCGGCCGCGCACACTGGGAATTATGCAGTAGGTACAGCGCGAGTCGCACCCTTCCTCAATCTTAAGCGTGGCGCGCGTACGGCCCTCCCCGCTCGCCGATACGGTCAGCGGTTCGAACTCGCGTTCAATCGCGCCGTCCACCGCGACCAGCGGTTCCGTCTGCTGGAGTGCCTCTTCCAGCAGCGCGACAACCTCGGAGCGTCTCTGAGTGCCCAGCACGAGCCTCACGCCGTCGCTACGCATGGCGGCCAATGTACCGGAATCTCGCTGCGCAAGGCAGCCGCTAACGATTATTGCAGCGCATGGATGAAGACGATGCGCACGGCGTATAGCCTGACGCGACTTTTGATCCCCAACGGTCGTCACGGTGCATGTGTTGATCAGCACGACATCCGCGCCGCCGTCTTCGAACGGCGTTTCAATGTACCCGTCAACGATGAACCGCTCAATCATCGCGCGGGTATCGTACTGATTGACCTTACATCCCAGCGTAAAAGCGGCTATAGTCGGCACCAAATCCCCCTAACCCATATCGCCGGATAATCCCATCATCAGCGCCAGCGCCGCCAGCGACGCGGTTTCCGTGCGCAGTATTCTCGATCCAAGCGATACGGCCAGCACGCCCGCGCCGATCAGCCGATCCGCCTCCGCCTCGCTGACGCCGCCCTCCGGGCCGATGATAATCGATACGCTTTCCGCGTCCAACGCGCGCTTCGTAAATTGCTCCACAAAAGGTTCAACGGCTTGCTCCCACAGCAGAAACGCCGGACTGAGCCGCGCCCCTGACAATCGTTTAACCAATTCGTCAAATGAAATCAGCGGTTCAACAGGCGGGCGCCATGCCCGACCGCATTGTTTGGACGCCTCGCGGGAGACCTTGTTCCCGCGCGTGACGCGCTCGGCGGATAATTCACGTGCGTCGCACCGCGCGAATCTTACTGGTACTATCCGATCTACGCCGAGTTCGGTGGATTTCTGGATGACCCAATCCAGTTTATCCAGTTTGGGCAGGCCCTGATAGAGAGCGACGCGCAGCCTGGGTTCTGCGGACGGCAGCGAACCGATTATTTCCGCCGTCACTCGATCGCCAACCTCGACGAGCCGCCCTTCGGCGCTGAGTCCAAGCCCGTCCAACAGACCGACGCGCTCGCCCGCGCGCAACCGCAACACTCGCGACGCATGCGCCGCCTCATCTTGAGGCAGGGTCACCCGTGCGCCAGGCTCTATCCCCGTCAATTCCGCAAAGAATCGATGCACCCGCAAGCCCCTATCTTTTTACCGCTATACCGCTTAACCCACAACATCCGCACATCTTAGCGCGTCTTTGAATCGCCTGCGTCGGCTCGTCCATTCAGCGGGCCTCCGGCCTTACCCTTTGCGCGCCACCATTGCGACCCACTCGCCCGACGTGCGCTCGCTCTCCGCTGTGAACCCCGCTCGGCGGAACGCGTCGCGCGTGTCCTCCGCGCGATCCTTGATTATCCCGGAAACGACCATCTTCCCGCCCGTGCGCAGCGCGGTGAACGCCGATGGCATCAGCCGTATAACTACATCGGCCAGTATATTCGCGATGATCAGATCTGCGCGTCCGATCACATACGCGCGCGTATCGGCGCTGTCTTCCAGACCTTCCAGCAGATCTGCCGTGCCGGTGCGGATGAAATCGGCCAAGCCGTTGCGCTCGACATTCTCCTGCGCGACCTTAATGGCGTCGGGATCCTGATCCACGGCAAGGACGCGGCTCGCGCCCAGCTTGGCCGCCGCGATTGCGAGGATGCCGGAGCCGGTGCCCACGTCCAACGCGATATCCCCCGCCCGCACGACGTCCTCCAACAGCTCCAGCGACAGCGCCGTCGTCTCATGCGTACCCGTGCCGAACGCCATACCGGGATCCAACTCCAGCACAACGTCGGTCGGCGCGGGCGAGAAGTCCTCCCACGACGGCTTGATGATAAGGCGGCTGCCTACCCTGAACGGCTTGAAATATTTCTTCCACGCGTCCGCCCAATCCGCGTCGTCCAGCTCGCGGGTTTCGATGGTAAGCGCGCCGACATTCAGACCGAAGCTTTCGCCAAGCAGAACATCCAGCCGTTCGCGCAAGGCCTTGACGCCTCCCGCGCGCTCGGGCGCGAACACCGCGCGAACCAGCGCGTCCTCGGGCATCCCTTTGAGCGTTTCCTCGTCGATCGTATCCCATCGCGCGGCCTCTCCGCGCTGATCCAGGTCGTTTTTGTCGATGATGTACGCGCCCAGCGCGCCCTCCTCGCGAGCGAACTCAGCGACCAGGTCGGCTGCTTCCGTCGTCGTGTGAACCGTCGCTTCAACAAACTTCATAAATGGTAATCCGTGAATTTCATCAGGCTATCCCTCCCGAACCGTAAACAAATCCTTCATCCGATCCAGGAAACTGCGGCGGCCTTCGTATTCCTTGCCCGTCAGCGAGTCCTCGAATTCACGCAGCAGGGATTTCTGGCGGTCGGTCAATTTCCTAGGGATGTCAACGCGTACGCGTACATATAGATCTCCCTTGCCCGTGCCCCGCAGGCTGGTGACGCCATGCCCCCGGAAGCGGAATTCGGTGTCGTTCTGGGTACCTTCCGGGATGTTGTGGGTGATTGGCCCCTCCAGCGTAGGTATCTGAATCTCGCCGCCTAGCGCGGCCTGCGTGAACGACAGCGGTATCTCGCAGAACAGGTTGTATCCCTCGCGCTTGAACAGCTTGTGCGGCTTCACCGATATGAACACCAGCAGATCGCCGGCCGGGCCGTTCTTGCGTCCCGGCTCGCCCTTGCCGGAGATCGTCAGTCCCTGCCCGTCGTCCACACCTGCAGGGATATTGACTGTCTCGGTCTTTGTGACCCGCACGCGGCCATTGCCGCCGCACTTCGTGCAGCGGTCGATAATTATCTTGCCCGTACCCCCGCATACAGAGCAAGTGCGCACCGTCATCGTAGGCCCGAACAGTGAGTTCGTAGTGGATTTTACCTGACCCGTACCGTTGCAGGTCTTGCATCTCTCGGGGCTGGTGCCGGGCTTCGCGCCGCTGCCGCTGCACATATCACAGTTTTCTTGGCGTTGATAGCGGAATTCCTTCTTCACGCCGAACGCGGCTTCCTCGAACGTAATTGATAGATCGTACCGCAGGTCCGCGCCGCGCTCTGGTCCGCCGCGCCTCTGCTGTCCGCCACCCGAACCGAAGAACATGTCAAATATGCTGTCGATACCGCCCGAGCCGCCGAACCCGTTGAAATCGAACCCGCCCATGCCTCCTTGACCGAAGCCCTCGTGGCCGAACTGGTCGTACCTCGCGCGCTTCTGCGGGTCGGAAAGCACCTCGTACGCTTCGTTGACTTCCTTGAAGCGCGTCTCAGCCCCTTTGTCGTTCGGGTGCAGATCTGGGTGATACTGCTTGGCCTTTTTCCTGAACGCGGCCTTTATATCAGCGTCCGAGGCGCTCTTGGTTATCTCAAGAACCTCGTAATAGTCTCGCTTCGATGCCATGATTCACGCTCCGGATGGGTTTTTGGAGGAAACAGGACAATATATCATAATACCATATGCGCAATAATGCAAGCGATCGCCGCGGCAATTCCAAATTTAGAATTCCACAAATGTGTCTGGGATGCCATACGAGTCGCTGCGGCGGGACGCTGTTCGATCTGCGGATCGAATGCGCTTTAAGTTACTTGCGCCCCGCCACTATGACGTAAGTTGACTATTCCATT
>JAISBH010000067.1 GCA_031266295.1 Oscillospiraceae bacterium
CGCAGCGACAGAGGGGGGGCGGTCAGCAGACCGTCCCCCCTTGATTCATTTCACCAATATGCCTTGGGGCTGATCAGTATCCCCGTCGGCCATAGCCGGTATTCCTCGCTCCACGAATCGCCCACGGTCTCCCACGCGGAAGGCCCGTGCCAGCGTTCCGCCGGGTTCACGTTATGCACCGCGCCGAAGGCGTTCGCACGATTGCCGTACGCCGTCACCGCGATAGTATGACTGCCCGCCTTCGCGTCAAACGTCAGCGTATATGGAGCGTAGATTATCTTGCCCACAGGCACGCCATCCACCGCGACCGATAGCAGCGGATTGCGGTATTGAGGTATCTCCAGCGTGACGCGCTCGTCCGACTTCAGCTCAAGCGGCATTTCATACGTCACGTTCCCCGCGTAGAATGGCAGCCCCATCCCAACCCAGCTGCCGAACCCTATTTCCGTAACAGGCTCATACAACTTCGCCTTTGACCCGTACAGCTTTACGCCGAAGTCGCCCAGCAGATAGCACCATTCCAGCCCGGTGCGACGACCTATGGGCGCCTTGATATCCAGCGTATGCGAACCCTCGTCTATGTCGGGCAGCTGGATGGTCTCGATGGATTCGTCCACCCACCAGCCTCCGGACTTGTTCGGTATCGGCTGGCCGTCCAGCGTAATCTCGCATAGCTCAGGACTCTCAAGAGTGAGCTTGGGCTTAGGTATGTGCGTTTCTGTGGTGATAACGAAGCGCAGCGTCACATAGTGCTCGAACTGCGGCATCTCGGGCGACAGCCATGGCTGCGCCAGATGCCCGTTGCGCGGCGGGTATCCGATCCTTTCGCGCACCGCCTTCTCAATCCGCAACACCTCCGTTATGGGTTCCCACTCGCCGCCGTCCAGCTTGAATGCCGCCCTGTCCAACAACAGCACATTAGGCTCGGATAACTTCACGCGCAGATCCTGCCAATCCCACACGCGCTTCGGTTCGGCCGGCGTTATCCACATAGGTTCCGCGGATGGCGCTGCGGCGTCCGGACGGCTGCCGGGTTCCAGTTTTAACAGCAAACTATCATGATCAAACCACTTGACGTTAATCCGTGTCTCATCATCCAGCCATTCTGCCTTAATGGGATCAATCGCTCCGGTCTGTGTGTCGTATTCTTCAGGCGTCCACAAACCCTTCAACCGGATCGTCAGTATGTGGCCCGGCGCGACGTCCGGGTTGGGAGCGGCCGCGCCGTTCGCCAGGAACAGCCAGCGCGCGTCGCCGTCCAGCCTCGCTTGATAAACCAGCGACGGCGGACGAATGCCGCGCTCGTCGCGCACGTCGACGAATCGCCATGGCTCCAGCGCCTCCAGTATGGCAGGCATGGACATGGGCAGATGGCGCGCGCTGGCTGCCAGCGCACTCACGCGTTCGGATGGTCTCGCGTTCTCCAACGCGGGTGTATCGCCTACGAAGAACAGCGCGCCTCCGGCATTGGCGAACGCCGCCAGTTTTTCTACCGTACCGGAACGCATGGTGCGCATGTTGGGCACAAGTACCGCCTCGTATGACATCGCGCCGATTTGCAGGGCTGCTCTCCTTGACGATCCCTCGGTCGATATCACGCCTTCAGGCGATTGGGAGGGCAGCAGCGCTTCGCTTATATAGTCGAAGTCAATCAATCCGTTCAGCAGACCCGCCGTCAGCGTCTGGAATTGACGATCCAGTTCCGCACGCTTCTCATGCGACTGTTCCATTGGGCCGTACAGCAGCCAGTATGTTTCTACGGGGTGGATTACCGCTACGCGGCACAGTGGCTTGCCTCGCGTCAGCGCGGAGTTCACCCGCGCGAAGTGATCCTCTATGATGGGATACTCTTTATACCAAGGGGATTGATAGCTGATCGACGCGGGGTAGTCACGCTTAGCGGCGCCGCGCATCGAGACCCAGCTTAGGTGATGAACGCGCAGCGTAATACCCAGCGCGGCCTGCCAATCGCCCTGCAGCTTGTGTCCGCGGAAGTCGAACGACCATCCCGTCACGCCATACAGCTCGGACAGCACGCCGTCGCGGTTGTACTGCCGCGCGATGGACTGCGCCTGTTTGGCCGTCGTGTACTCGCGCCAGTCGCACAGCATGTCGATGCCGGGAATCTGGAACGCGGACAGCGAACGCATTACCTCGCCCAGCGCTTCGGTTTGGCTGAGCAGGGTTGGCTCTTCCATCATGTGCCCGGTTAGCGCGATGCCATGCCGATCGCACCACCGCCCTATTTGGTCGGCGAACGCCTCGGCGAATCGGTCGGATATATGCGCGTGGTACTGGTATCGCGGCTCGCTCGGCGCTCCGTCCGGCAGGTCCCACAGCAGTTGCGGCAGTTCGTCCAGTATATCCGCGCCGTACACGGCCTTGTATGTCGCCGGGAAGTCATTCGTCCAGGGCAGCACCGCGTCGTCGCTGCTGCGCGCGAATCCTAGCATGTGCTTGCGCGAGAATTGCGGCTCGTCCGTGAATATTGACGGTACAACGCCGCCAAAGTCGCCGCCTACGCACTGCGCGTAACGCTCGTGGGTCACGTCGATGAATCGCTTGACTGCGGCGGGGTTAAGCGTATCGAGATACGCCTCGTTGTTGTACCATGAGTCGGGAGGGGTGATCTCCAGGTACGCGTAACGTATCAATTCGTCGGGCCGTGCGGACTCGCCGGACTCGCCGTCAATCCTCCTGTACGCGGACAGGCAGCCATTTTTGTTAAGGCTGACAGCGTACGCGCCCAGCAGCTGAAGGTCGTCACGCTTGCGCGCGGTGAAGCGCAATACGCGCGCGCGATACTGGTGATCCTTCGTGACTAGGCCGCCCGCCGCGCCGGACGGCCAGCGATCCTCGTCGTACAGGTACGCACGCATACCTTCCGAACGCGCCTTCTCGACGCACGCCTTGACCAGCCCCATGAACCGGTCGCTAAGGTAGGGCACGGCCATACCGCTGCGGCTGTGAATGTGGAATCCGCCCAGACCCATTTCCTTGAGGATATCGATCTGTTTGACGAGCATGTCCTCCGTCATATCGCAGTTCCACGACCAGAACGGCGCGCCGCGATACTCGGTCGGCGGGTTTTCAAATACCGCGCGGTCGAGGGCGGGGGATTGGGATGTGGGGTAGAGCATTGAGATACCTCCTGTGAAGTATTCCAGATAAGCTAATTATCAATAGTCAGGGAGAAAATGCAAGAGGCGTTCACATCATTTTCGTATGAATCTAACCTCTTTCAAACGGGTTTTTAATGCTGTACCTGCAAACCCCGCGCTTATACGGGTTGATAGGCAGATCGTTGCGGCGCAGCATAATCAGCGCGTCCTCGCTCCATTTGCCAAGGTGCAGCACGCCGCCGTCGATATAGAATATCGGCGCGAGGTCCGGGTAATCCGGATCGATTAAGAAGAACCGCTCCGGCCAGCTTAAGCTGCGGAGACTGGCTATGATCTCCCAATCCCAGATGTTCATATCAGGTAAGATTGATTTTGCGAATAGTTCTGTGCGCCAAAGCGCGGCTTGCGCGTTGACGCGCCAATCTATCGAGTGATTCTCACGGAACGGCGGGTATTCAGACGCTTCGCCATGTTCAAAATGGGGCGGCCGGAGCATGAACTTACCGACGCTCGCGTCGGCATCCATCCAAGCCAGGCACTGCGCGATCATGTCGCCGTCAACGCGGCGGGAGATATAGAAGTCGTCCAGCATAAACAGGATGTATGGCGTATCGATAGTCGTTAGGGTGCGCAGTTGGAGCGCGCCCCAAGTCGCTTTCTGTCCGCCGGCGTAGAAGCGAGGGCAGCGGATATCCAGACCATCCGCGCCGAAAGTCTTTGACTCGGACGACAGCGTGATGGGGAACGGGCAGTCAGGCCACCGCTTCTTTAAGAAATAGAAAAAACCTGGCCACAAATCCGAGTAAGCGTCACAGCTGGAGACGTATAGCGTGCAACGTGTGCCGGACATTCGGTCACTTCCTCAACGCAAGTTATACTCCATACCGATAAGAATTTCCACAGATTCACGATAAATTTTCACCGCCACATTAGCGAGTGGTGAAAAGACGCGAAAAGATGGGAAGTTCTTAGCGGGACGGAGTATAACTAATTACAGCCATATAATTGGCCTATAGTTTATTCAATCTATTCTCGCGCTATGCGGGTTATAGCTGCTTGCTGCGCCAATGCCACTTCTCTACCAGTAACGCCATCCCGGCCATGATTGCCACCACCATTATCCACGGCGCCGCGATCGTTATAAACACCAGCATATCCATGAAATAGCTCCCCACAGCGTGCATCGATATGCCGAACTGCGTCCGCATCCTGCTCCATAGCGTGCTGCCTATCCCCTCTGGTATAACCGCCATCTCAGTTAGCGCGATATCAATCTGAGGGTACATCGCGCGCGAATCCCATCCCTCCAGCGTCCCCTGAATGGAACTGATCTGCGCCTCCAGATCAGCTATCCGCGCCTCAATCGTCATTATCTCTTCAATACCGGTCGTATCGGCCAGCAGCTGCTTGAGCCGCACCAGCTGACTCTGCAGTCCGGCCAGCTTGGTCGTCGTCTCGGCATACTGATCGGAATAATCCTGCTGCTGCAGCTCCGAACTCGTTACGTCCACCAGTGAATCAAGAGAGCGCAGGAACCCGCCCAGCATGGTTTCCGGCACCCGTATCTGCAGCGCGCAAAACCTGCCGCCCTTCCCTTCCTGCGTAAGCGGATCGCCGCTGACCGAATTGCGCTGCGCCCAGCCGCCATACTGGATCGTCAAGTCCAGGATTGCGTTTCTGTCTTCGTCGAAACTGGTCGTCTTTATCGTGTACGAGCCGTTGCGCAGCAGTTTATACGCGCCGCCTGACGGCGCCAGTAATGACGAATCCCCCGACGAGAGCGCTGAGCCGCCCTGCTCTGTCTTGGCGAATATGCCGCTTATGGGAGGAAGCAGCGTATCGGATGGAATATCACCTGAGTTGAAAGACGCGGGTATCAAGCCCATATGCACCAGCGTGGCCCCGCCGAACATAATGACCAGCAGCGCCGCGACGGCGATCCACAGCCGTATATTCGTGTCGATCCGGCGCTTCGGAGGCTTCTCCATCCGTATCATCTGCCGCCAGGCTATTGACAGCTCATCGGGAGTCTCTATATCTGAGTCCAGCGTGTGCAGGTTCCGTATCAATTCGTACATTTCTTCACGGCGCGCAGCACACACGGGACAACATGCCTCGTGTTCGGCCATCTCCCGCACCGTTCGTCGCGGCATTTGTCCGTCTAACAGCTCATGTAAAAGGAGGCGGTATTTTTCACATGTCAAGATATTCCCTCCCTTTTCCAAGGTTGGACGAATATGCCTTAGTTTTGTTCCCAATCATCCTCGTATTTATCATAATTATCCTTTTGCCGCTTTCTGGCGTTCAGCGCGGCCACGCCGCCCGAGGCGTATACGGACAGCATCTGCCGCAGCCGTTCCCGCGCACGGCTGATTCGCGACTTCACAGTCCCGAGATTTAGCCGCAGCACCTGCGCCACTTCTTCATATGTTAAGCCTTGAATGTCGCGCAAAATTATCGCGGTGCGCATATCCAGCGGAAGCCGCGCTATGCACTCCTTCAACGCCTGGTTAAAATCATTGCGCTCGAGTATCTCCTGCGGGTTATGCGATCTGTCCGCGACGGAGAATCCAGCGTCCATCATTCCTTCCAGCGATACGAACGGTTTTATCCTGCGGCGGCGAATCATATCCAGGCATACGTTGGTGGTGATGCGGTATACCCACGTCGCGAACGAGGCGTGAAAACGATATTCGCCGATCGATCGATAGGCCCGCAGCATAACCTCCTGCGCGCAGTCAAACGCGTCCTCCCTGTTATTAGTTATCCGGTAACAGAGCGTATAGATCCGCTGCTCCATGGGCAGTATTAACTGCTCATAAGCCTCGGAATCCCCGTTTTGAGCACGCTTGATCAGCCGATCGGACTCCTGCAAACGCAGTCACCTCCAAAAGTGCGAGGCCGCCGCAGTTCGGCGCGCTGGTCGGCGTGATAAGACCGACCGCGGTTCGCGCTGTACTGTAATTGCCACTCGCCGCCTCAAAAAAGATAGACCTATCCCCATTAAGGCTAGGGTATCTTTGCGGAGGTGATTGCCCTCCCTTTCGTAATTTTTCGGCAATGCCGTCGTTTGTTTGTTCGTTCCGCTCCACGCCTCGCGCGAACTAGGCGACCAGCGTGACGATAGAATCTGCGCGCCAGTGGGTGATTTTAAACCAGCGTGCGCTTTGCCGCGCTATCCTCTATAACGTATATATTTAATCAACAATCCACGCCTTGGCTCGCTCCACCGCTCTATGCCATCCTTTAACACATTTATCGCGCTTTGCTGCATCCATGGTTGGCTTGAATGTCAGATCGGCGCGCCACAGCCGCGACAGTTCGCCGTAATCCGTGTATACGCCTGCGCCCAGTCCGGCCATCCACGCCGCGCCCAGCGCCGTCGTCTCCACAACCGCTGGCCGTTCCACGGAGGCGTTTAATATGTCTGCCTGGAATTGCATCAGGAAGCCGTTCGCGCTCGCGCCTCCGTCCGCGCGCACCGCTCCTACCGATCCATCCCCGCCGACCATCGCGCTGATAACGTCCATCGACTGATAGGCGATCGACTCCAGCGTCGCTCGCGCTATCTGCGCCCTGCCCGTGCCTCGCGTCATGCCGATCAGCGTACCTCGCGCGTACATATCCCAGTACGGCGCGCCCAGCCCTGTGAACGCCGGAACCAAATATACGCCCTGGTTGTCAGCGATTGAGCGCGCGAGGGCCTCGGTCTCGTCGGCCCTGGCGATTATGCCCAGCTCGTCGCGCAGCCATTGCACCGCTGCGCCGCCGACGAACACGCTGCCTTCCATAGCGTATACGGACTCGCCGCGCCAGCGCCACGCCGGACAGGTTATCAGCCCCTTCGCGCCGCGAACAGGCGTCGATCCGACGTTTTTCAGCAGGAAACACCCCGTGCCATACGTGTTCTTGAGCATACCGGGCGTGAAGCACGCCTGGCCGAACAACGCTGCCTGCTGATCCCCGGCGACCGCCGTAACGGGTATGCGCCGCCCCAGTATGGCGGGATCCAGCGCGCCGAAGTAACCGATCGTGTCGCGGATCTCCGGCAGGACGGTGGCAGGAATTTCCAGCCTATCTAATAATACACCATCCCACTCCAGACTGTCCAGTCCCAGAAGCATAGTTCTTCCGGCATTCGACACATCCGTCAGATGCGGGCGGCCTTCCAGCATGTGCCACATCAGGAACGTATCCACCGTGCCGAAGCACAGCTCGCCGGCCTGAGCGCGGGCGCGCAGACCATACGTATCCAGCATCCACTTGAGTTTCGTCGCGGAGAAGTATGCGTCGGGCACTAGGCCCGTACGGCGCTCGATTTCGCCGAAGAGACCGGCGGCGCGCAGTTCCTCAATAATAGGCGCAGTGCGACGGCATTGCCAGACGATGGCGTTGCATACAGGCTCGCCGGTTGAGCGATCCCACAACAGTGTCGTCTCGCGCTGATTGGCTATGCCGATGGACTCGATATCAGCGACCGCGTCCCCCGCCATGTGAACCGCGCCTTGCAGCGCCTCTATCTGGCTGGAGAGTATCGATTTAGGGTCGTGTTCGACCCAGCCGGGATGCGGGTATATCTGAGGGAACGGGACGGAACACAGCGATACAACCCGTCCCAACCTGTCGAACACTACCGCGCGTGAACTAGTCGTTCCCTGGTCAATGGCCACGATTAAGCCGGACATGCGCTAGCCTCACTTTATCTGAATGCCGTATATCTTCTGCTCCTTGGTGCCAACGACGAGGATGTCGCCGTAAACGGCGGGCGAGGCCTCTATGTTGCCGTTGAGCGTGACGGAACCCATCTCGCTGCCGGTCAGGCCGTCGAATATCGATAGCTTCCCCTTTGAGTTCCCCTGGATGATCCAGCCCCGACCGCTTTCATTGTACACGGCCACGGGCGAACTCCATGAATACGCGCCCAGCGACGCGCGCCATTTGAGCTGCCCGGTCTGCTTATCCAGCGCTAACAGCGTGCCGCCGTCGCTCGTGCGCGATACGGTGAAGAACACCAGACCCTCCAGAGCGCCCTTGCCCACTACGGGAGAAGCCATGCAGCCGCCGGTTATCGTCTCGCTGTAGTCGCATCGGATTGTGTAAGCCCATTCCTCATCGCCGGTCAGCGCGTTCAGGCGGCGGATCGTCACGTCGGAATCACGTTTGCGCTGTACGACCGTGTTGCCCGTATACAGCGCGACGCGTCCGTCAGTCTCCACCTCAAGCGCTACGGTAGCTGCGACCTTGTCGCCTGTATCCGCTATCCAAACGGGCTGCATGGTGGATATATCCACGCATTGCACGCGCCCGCCGTTATCCCCGTAGTATGCGTACTGGCCGTATACGGCCACGCTGGATTCGGTGCCGACCAGCTTGTCGTCGGCCTCGTAGTAGTAGTTGACGGTCGACAGAGTCGTGCTCAGCGCGCCCGCCGCGGCGTCCAGCCGCAGTCCCAGATCGGTTGTGTAGAACAAACCGTTGCCCCCGGCGGTGATCATCGTGTTCGTGGCGGGGTCGATCAGCGCGGTGCCGTTGAATGTGCCGTTTGTAAGGGTGGCGTTCTTGTCCACGCCATTGATAAGGAACTGTTCGCTCTGGTCGATCAGGTTGAAGCCGCGTTCACCGATCGGGTGCTGAACGTAGCCTAATATGGATATGCCTTGACCAATCAGCATGAACGGATAACCGGTGGGGTGAATCGTCGCCGAACCTTTGATCGGGTAGCCTACCTTGATAGGCGAGCGAGTCTCTTCGCCGTCCTCCAGATCGTAGAAATAGACGTTGCCGTCGAGGGTGGCGTAGATGACCTCTTTCAGGGCGGTCTTAGCCTTCTTATCCTCGACGATGTTCATCATCTCACGAATATCGGAGGGCCAGGTCACTATTGCGGCCTGACCCGTCCAACCGACGCCGGTGAAGTTACCCAGCGAACCGATCGAGTGCTCCCAGAGAACCGTCAGCGCGTTCTCCTTTATATCGACATTGCCGTAGGCCGCGTTCTGCCGAAACGGCCCGCCGCGAAACGTAGACACGCCTCGCAGCACCGTGCGGCCGTCCTTTTTGTTATAATCCTCCGGCGCTCCCATCACGACGGACTTGCTTCGCGAGTATGTCGGCACAGCCTGCCCCTCGATCAGCACGCTCGTTTTGGTTACGGATAACTCCGGCGCGGACACTCTCGATCCGACGGCGGGCTGCAGCCGGAACGGGTTGGGCGTGGGAGTGGGCGACGGCGTGGGTTCGGGGGTAAGCGTCGGCTCCGGTGAAGCGGTAGGTTCGGGGGTGGGCGTCGGTTCCAGCGTCGGTATGGGCGTCGGGCTTGCTAGCGGGACTCCAACCCTGACGTTGACGCTTTGGATGCCCGTATCGCTCCACGCGTTGGCGTCGCCGGCCTGGGCGCGTATGACGCCCTCGTACACCGCGTCGAACTTGACGGACATGTTCCATGTGCGCGCGTCGTCGTGCTCAAGTCCATCGCCTGCCTGGACGGCGATCTCCTCGCCATTCTGATCTAGCAGGCGCACGCGGGTCGCGGCTGTCTTTGTGCGCAGGGTGAACTGAACCGGGATGTCCAAGTCAGACATATCCGGCGAGTCGATGAATAGGTCGAGCACACTGACGCCTTCATCTTCAGGCTCCATGATTGGGGTCGTGACGGGTTTGTCCGTCTTTTTCTCGTCCGGATTGATCAGCCTGTTGACATAACCCATCACGTCGTTCGTGATGAAGTCGAGTCCCTTCGCCTTCCATTCGGGCATGAAGAACCACACCACTCCTATGCCGATCGTGATGATCAGCAGCAGGATCAGTATCGTCGTCAGGCATCCGTGGTTGCGTCTGCCGCGATCCGGCCGCGTATCCGGACTTTCGTCTCGGATAGGATCGGGATCGGCTTCGTACCGCTGCCTATGATCCTGGCCTTGGGCCTGGGCATTGCGGCCATAATACGCGTTCGGGTCACGCCTGCGCAGCGGTTTCGGAGGGCTGGCTCCGCCCGCAGAGTCCGGCCTGGGCTGGGATCTGGCCGACGCGGAGGGTTCGGCGCGCTGACGCTGGGGCGCGCGTTCATACGCGTCCTCACGCCCGCCTTCGAAGTCGTCTTCCGGCGGCGCTGTTCGGCGTTTCGCTCCGACTGGCGGCGGGTATTGAGAATCGCTCCGGCGCGCAGACTCCGCGCGCCTGGACGCTGCGGCGGACGCGCCGCGCGACTTCATCTCCCGCGCGTACGGACTAGATGGCGCATCCGGCGGAGAGGCGCGCTCGGCGTAATCGCCGTCTTGATCCTCCCGCAGCCGCATCGCCTGGGTTCGTCTGCGGCGCGGGGTATCCACCGGCGTATAAACGCGCGTCTCCTCAGACTCCATTGATTCGGGAGCCTTTCCTCTTACGGCCCCGTATGGAGCGGAAACGCGTCCCGCCCCCTGGGAATAATCGTACCTTGACTCCGGCGCGACCGATACGCCGACTCTGTCGTTCTGCCGTCTGCTGCGCGAATCGCTGTTCAATCAAGGACACCTCGTTTCGACCGTATTATACATAATCCCAACGATTGAAACAAGTCTATTGCTCCCCTTTTTTGATCAAGTAAAAAAATACCTAAGTTTCGCTATAATACGACGCGATATGAGGCGGACGGCTTGGACGCCGCGCCGGAAAAACATACTGGTAAAACCTCCGGCGATGTGGTAGAATAGCAAAGCCGTATGTATTATACTCCGCACCGCTAAGAATTTCCATGGATTTGCGATGGATTTTCGCCGCTCGCTAAGACGGGAAGCTCTTAGCGGTGTGGAGTATAACGGCTATCCGCGCAATAAAAGGAAGTGCTGAATAATATGAGCGGAGCGGTCAACGCCCAGGCCTCAACCGAACTGATGCGCCAGCTGAGCCTCGCGAATCTCGACGGCGCGATATTGCACAAGCGTGAAAATATACGCTACTTCAGCGGGTTCACCGGGGAAGGGCTGCTGTTGATCACGAATCGGCTGCGCACGATCGTGACCGATTTCCGCTACGTCGAGCAGGCGCGGATTGACTCGCCCGAGTGGCGGACGGAGTCCACGTCGCCCGAACGCAATCACGACGCGGTCGCGGCGTCGCTATTGGGCGGCGAGAAGCGTCTGGCGTTCGAGGACGATTATGTCTCCGTGGCGAATATGCGCAGGATGAACCAGGCGATGCCGGATATCGCTTTCGAGCCGATAGAAAAGCTGCCCGAGAGATTGCGCGAGATAAAGACGCCCGAGGAGATCGCGTTCATCGCGAAGGCGTGCGCGATCGCGTGCGAGGCGTTTGAGTCAATCCTGGGCGAGATAAAGCCGGGACGCACAGAGCGCGAGATATCCTGGATACTGGAGCGCGCGATGCTGGAGCGCGGCGCGGAGAAGACGTCGTTTGACACGATCGCGGCGAGTGGCCCGAACGGCTCGCTGCCCCACGCGTCGCCCAGCGACAGGAAGCTGGAGAAGGGCGACTTTTTTACGCTGGACTTCGGCTGCATGTATAACGGCTACTGCTCGGACACAACGCGCACAGTCGCGTTAGGCGAGGTCTCGCAGGATAAGCGCAAGGTGTACGAAACCGTGCTGACCGCGCAGCTGATGGCGCTGGACGCGATCAAGCCCGGCAGACTGTGCAGGGAGATCGACGCGGTCGCGCGGGATTATATTTATAGCGCGGGCTACGAGGGGATGTTCGGTCACGGGCTGGGACACTCGCTGGGGCTTCGGATACACGAGGATCCGAGGTTCAGCCAGACGGCGGGTGACGCTGCGCTGAAGGCCGGGCATATCATGACCGTCGAGCCGGGCATATACCGCCCGGGCAAGGATGGCGTGCGCATTGAGGACACGGTGTTAATAACCGAAAACGGCGCGGTAAGGCTGACGCCGACGACGAAGGAATTGATCGTGTTATAACGGGCGTGTTAGGATGGTATTGTGAACATTACAAGGGAGGCTGAATTGTGTTAACGGCAGGCGAGTTTCGCAAGGGTATCACGGTCGAATGGGACGGCGGCGTTTGGAATATCGTGGAGTTCCAGCATGTCAAGCCCGGTAAGGGCGCGGCGTTCGTGCGCACGAAGATCAAGAATGTCATGACCGGCGCGGTGGTTGAGCGTTCATTCAACCCGACGGACAAAATGCCGCGCGCGATCATCGAAACCAAGAAGATGCAATACCTATACAACGATGGTGAGCTGTATTACTTCATGGACGTGGAGACATTTGAGCAGGAGCCGCTCAACCACGACCAGGTCGAGGACGCGATACGGTTTATAAAGGAAAACACGGTCGTGGACGTGCGCTACTTCAAGGGCAAGGCGTTTTCAGTGGAGCCGCCTAACTTTGTCGAGCTTACGATCACTCAGACCGAGCCGGGATTCAAGGGCGATACGGCCAGCAACACCACCAAGCCCGCGACGGTCGAGACCGGGTTTGAGCTATCGGTGCCGCTGTTCATCAATCAGGGCGAAATGATCCGCATCGACACGCGCACGGGCGAATATATGGAGCGCGCGTAAGGGAGTTGAGTATGCAGGTATTATCCGATCGGGTCGCGTATCTGAAAGGTCTGGCCGAAGGTTTGGCCGTCGGCGAGCAATCCAAGGAAGGGCGGCTGATTAGCGCGATCATCGATGTGCTGGGCGATGTGGCCAAGGTGCTGACAGATCTTACAGAGAAGCATCATGAGCTGGACGAATATGTCGAGAGCATCGACGAGGATCTGGCCGAACTGGAAGAGGCGCTGCTGGACGAGGAAGACGGCGACGAGGACGATGATGACGACGACGAGGACGACGATGATGACGACGAAGGCTACGACGGGCTGATCGAATACGATTGTCCGCACTGTGGTCATACGGTCTACTTCGATGCGGAAACGTTTGACATGCAGCAGGAAAACGCGTGTCCGAACTGCGGTAAGCAGATATTCTCGGCCGACGACGAGATTAACCCGGAACCCAAGGGATAGCGAGCCGAGGAGGACTCAGTAATGCAATTGACGATGGACAAACTCGTTGCGCTGTGCAAGAGCCGCGGCTTTGTGTTCCCTGGATCGGAGATATACGGCGGGCTGGCCAACACGTGGGATTACGGCCCGCTGGGCGCCGCTTACAAGAACAACGTCAAGCGCGCTTGGTGGCGCAAGTTCGTGACTGAAAGCCCCACCAATGTTGGGCTGGACAGCGCCATATTGATGAACCGGCAGGTATGGGTGGCGTCGGGGCATGTGGGTAATTTCAACGATCCGCTGATGGATTGCAAGGCGTGCAAGGCGCGTCATCGCGCCGACAAGCTGATAGAGGAATACACGGCCGCGAAGGGCGATCCGGTTCAGGCGGACGGCTGGCCTAACGATAAGCTGGAGAAGTACATCGAGGACGAGGGGATTCCGTGTCCCGTCTGCGGCAAGAAGGATTTCACGGGCATCCGCAAGTTCAACATGATGTTTAGGACGTTCCAGGGCGTGAACGAGGATAGCGCGGCGGAGATATACCTGCGGCCAGAGACGGCGCAAGGGATATTCGTCAACTTCAAGAACGTGATGCGCACGACGCGGCGCAAGCTGCCCGTGGGCATAGGGCAGATAGGGAAGGTGTTTAGGAACGAGATCACGCCGGGGAACTTCACGTTCAGGACGCGTGAGTTTGAGCAGATGGAGCTGGAATTCTTCTGCAAGCCGGGGGAGGATCTGGAGTGGTTCCAATACTGGCGCGGATTCTGCCACGATTTCCTGCTGAAGCTGGGAATGAAGAGTGACAATCTAAGGCTGCGCGATCATGACAAAGACGAGTTGTCGCACTATTCGAAGGCGACGACGGACTTCGAGTACAGGTTCCCGTTCGGATGGGGGGAGTTGTGGGGGATTGCCGACCGGACGGACTTTGATTTGAAGGCGCATCAGTCGATATCGGGCGAGAGCATGGAATACATGGATCCGATGACGAACGAAAGGTTTGTGCCATACTGCGTGGAGCCGTCGCTGGGAGTGGATCGCGCGGCGCTGGCGTTCCTATGCGACGCGTACGAGGAAGAGGCGCTGGCGGATAATGACAGCAGGGTTGTGCTGCACCTGCATCCGGCGTTGGCGCCGTTCGCGGCGTGCGTGCTGCCGCTGCAGAAGAATAAGCTGGGCGCGCTGGCTACGGAGATATATCAAGGACTGTGCAAGCGTTTGGAGTGCGATTATGATGAAACGGGGTCGATTGGGAAGCGTTACAGAAGGCAGGATGAGATAGGCACGCCGTACTGCGTGACAGTGGATTTTGACACAGCGGAGCAGGGCACCGTGACAGTGCGCGACCGAGACACGATGGAGCAAATAAGGCTTAAGGTGGACGAGGTTCCGGCGTTCATTGAAGGAAAGATGGAGTTCTGATGGTGCAGGGAGGGGCACTTCCCTCCTTGCCGCCGGGGGAACCCCCTCTGTCGCTGCGGCGACAT
>JAISBH010000075.1 GCA_031266295.1 Oscillospiraceae bacterium
CGCAGCGAATAACCGAGAGAATCGACTGAATTGAATGGAGGCAAAATCATGTCGGAGACGCGCAACGGCGGCGATACATCCCTTATCACGCGGGAATACTTTGATAACATACTGGTCGAGATGAGGCACATTGACAACGCCGAGCCGGATATCTCATACACCTTGTACGGCAAACAGTTCCAGACGCCTGTCATGTATGCGGCACTGTCCCACCTGGGACGCGTGCATCAGGGCGGACTGACCGAGGCGGCGCGCGGCGTGCACGCAGCGGGTGCGGTAATGTGGGCCGGCATGGGCGAGCCGGAGGAAATGACCGACATCGTCGCAACAGGAGCGCCAACCATCAATATAATCAAGCCGTACGCAGATGAGCGTGAGGTATTAAGGCGCATCGAGCATTGCGAGAAGATAGGCGCGCTAGCGGTCGGTATGGACGTCGACCATCAGTTCGGCAGCAGGGGCGAACGCGGCAGCGTGCTCAAGATACCTATGCGCCCGACTTCGGCGGCGATCCTGGCCAAGTATGTCAAGTCAACGTCGCTGCCGTTCATAGTTAAAGGCGTGCTGTCCGCCGTCGACGCGCGAAAGTGCCTCGACGCGGGAGTAAGAGGGATCGTCGTGTCTCACCACCACGGAATGGTGGACTACGCCGTGCCGCCGCTGATGGTGCTGCCGGAGATAGCCAAGGTGATAAACGGCGCAATGCCCATATTCGTAGACTGCGGCGTGGAGCGCGGGCTGGATGTGTTCAAGGCGCTGGCGCTGGGCGCGTCGGCGGTATCGGTGGGACGCGCGACGATGGCTCCGCTCGGCGAGAAGGGCGCGGACGGCGTTCGTGAGAAGATAGAGCAGATCAACAGCGAACTATCGTGGGCGATGTGCGTTACATGCGCGAAGGATCTCGCTTCCATCGACAAGAGCGTGCTGCACTGGAAGACAGAGCGTCCTTTCTAAATGAACACCTCGCTGACGATGGAGTTATACAATCGACTGTTGGATTGTTATGGTGAACCGCGATGGTGGCCGGCCGACTCTCCATATGAGGTTATCGTCGGCGCGGTGCTGACGCAGAACTGCGCATGGAACAATGTGGTCAAGGCTATCGCTAACATCGGCGACCGACTTGATCCGTTATTCATATTGAATGTCGGCGATGCGGAACTGTCCGGCATGATTCGACCGGCTGGATTCTTCAACCAAAAGGCGGGATACCTGAAGGCAGTTACGCGATGGTATCAGCGGTATAACTTTGATGTGGATATCGTAAAAGCGGAGCCGCTGGCAAAGCTGCGAGGTGAACTGCTCTCAACGCGCGGTATCGGGCGGGAGACGGCGGACTCGATTCTGCTGTACGCGTTTGGACTGCCGACGTTTGTCGTTGACGCGTACACGGTGAGGCTTAACGAGCGGCTGCGGCTGGATGCGGGTAAGGGATATGACGATATCAAGCGATCGTTCGAACTGAATCTCGCGCGGGCGAATCACAATAACGCCGACGTATATAACCGTTATCACGCACTGATCGTTGTGCACGGCAAAGATCGCTGCCACAAAAAACCGGCGTGCGTCGGTTGTCCGTTGGAGGATCTGTGCGGGTATAATTGACGCCGTGTTAGGGCATACTCCATTGCGTGGCGAATCAATGTGATTCTTCCAAACATAATTAGGAGGCGCGAACATGGCTCATAAAGCTAATCCGGGCGTGATGTGCGGCGTTTGCAGCTGCGTCAACCACGACGAGCAAAACCATTGTCGGCTGGATA
Source organism: Oscillospiraceae bacterium (assembly GCA_031266295.1). Taxonomy (GTDB): domain Bacteria; phylum Bacillota; class Clostridia; order Christensenellales; family Aristaeellaceae; genus BNUH01. Next base: position 1,764 of record JAISBH010000075.1, read on the forward strand.
CCATCCATGTGGATCCAATGCCAAACGCGAGCAAGGGCAACGCGGCGGACGAGAGCATGTGCGGGAGCTACTCGAACAGGCAGTAACAGGCCGCGACAGTCGGCGCCCTCAGGGGGACATGGCGGAAGCCGCGTCCCCCTCGCCGTTTATAAAGCCTTGTCAAATCATTTCAGTAATGATATTATCATGACTTCTGCAGCAAAAACCAACAAAAGCCAGAAAAACCTAGGCGCGGTAAGGACTTTCCGGCTCCCATCGCTTTACAGGAAACGGTTAGGTCGGCCATCAAAAAAGAGGCTGCGTCCTCGCAGCCCCATCAACAATGAATGGGTGGGATTACAATCACGCTCCTTGAGATTCACCTTTCAGCTGATGCAAGAGATCATCCATGCTCCGACCGCTCACCTTCAGCGCGTTCATCAGTTCGTTATACTTCTGGCGCGTGTGGGTGCGTGTGGCGGAGGGCATACCTTCTTTGATCTCGGACAGGCGCTGTTTCCAATCGATCAGGCGCTGGATTTCCGCCTCGCCTTTAGCTAACGCGTGCTTGCGATCCTCCAGCGTCTTCTCGGTGGCGGCAACCAACTGACGACGGCGGGCGTTCAATGATTCCCAGTGCTGAATCTGCTCGTCAGCCATGCGGATGCGCTCTTCGTGCGTCGGGTATGGCTTACGTAGCTTGGAGCCGCCGTCCTCGGGCTCATCATCTATGATTACCGAGTCATCGACCTCTTCAACAATGGGTTCCTCGATGATTATGGGGGGTTCGGGTACGGCTTTCTTACGTCCTCTTGGCAATTTTGCATCCTCCAATCGATATTCCATCTGTTTCGGGCTTGCGCCATCGAACAACCTGTTTCAATTGATAGTATACCCCATTCGCCAATAATATGCAAGTGATTTTATTGGTTTGCACATTTTTAATACCAGATGCAATTTAAAGGCACCTGTGAGCTTCGCAATAATACATACTCCCGCTCATGTAGTTTTCTTTATAAGCATGTCCGCAGCGATTCAGACAAAAAGCTTAATAATTTGCGGCCTCGCGATCAAAGATCAGTCAAACAGAAGCTAAATTTTGCGCCTCATCCCCCCTCCCTCGCCGCTTTCAAAGAACTCTAGAGAGTCAGCGTCTTCATGCAGGAATCCGAACCCCGCGTGTCGAATCACTTCGCATCAACGCGTCTGACAGCATGGCGCGTAAATTGCGGAAAGCGAGCGATTTACCATGTCCGAGACACACAAACCGCTAAAGATAGCGTTTATAGGTGCGGGCAGTTTTGGATTCACGCGCGGCCTGGTGCGCGACCTGCTGACGTACCCCGCGATGCGCGACGCGACGATCGCGCTGATGGACATTGATCCTGTGCCGCTGGGACACATCCGCCGCGCGTGCCAGCGCATCATCGACGAGGGACAGTATCCCGCGCGCTTGATCGCCACGCTAGACCGCCGCGAGGCCCTCGAGAATGCCGATGGCGTGGTCTGCACCATTCTCGCCCACAAGACTCCCGTATGGAAGTATGACGTGGAGATCCCCAAGAAATACGGCGTGGACACCAACGTTGGCGACACACGCGGCCCGTCCGGCGTGTTCCGTTACCTGCGCACGATACCGATATTCCTGGATATCGCGCGCGACATCGATCGCTGCTGCCCTGGCGCGATCTTCCTCAACTACACCAATCCGATGGCTATGCTCTGCCGTGCCGTGCAGGGAGTGTATCCGCAGATGAAGACGACGGGACTGTGCCACAGCGTACAAGGCACCGCCGAGATGCTCGCCCGGTGGATCGGCAAGCCCATCGAAGAGATCACGTACACGTGCGTGGGCATCAACCATCAGGCGTTTTACACCCAGTTTTTGTGGAACGGCGAGGACGCTTACCCGCTGATTCATAAAGCGATTACGCAGGACGAGTCTATTTATAATGAAGAGATAGTACGCAACGAGATGTACCTGGCGCTGGGTTATTATGTAACGGAGTCTTCCGGTCACAATAGCGAGTATAATTGGTGGTTCCGCAAGCGTCCCGAGCTTATCGACGAGCTTAGCAAGGGCACGGGCTGGAATCCGGGCTGTTACGCTTATATACTGGACGAGTACATCAACCGTGACAAGAACTGGGAGAGCGAGATCAAGAAGTGGTTTGACGAGCCGCTGAGCCTTGAGCGCGGGCATGAGTATGCAGCATCGATATTTAATGCGACGCTAGGCGACGGTGCGCTGTTTAAGTTCAATGGGAACGTGCGCAATTTTGGGCTTGTGGACAATCTGCCCCAGGGCGCGTGCGTGGAGGTTCCGGTGCTGGCGAGCAGGCATGGGTTTGAGCCGATGCGCGTTGATCCGATGCCGCCGCAGTGCGCCGCGCTTTCCAGTCTGTCCGCGCAGATAGAGGAGATGGTTGTGGAGGGCAGCCTATCCGGCGACCGTGAGTTGATCACCCGTGCGCTGTACTACGATCCGCTGAGCGCGGCCGTGCTCTCGCTCAAGGAGATCAAGGCGATGGTAGACGAGATGTTCAAGCAGAACGCGGATTATCTGCCACAGTTCGCTAAGTAGGAAAGGGAATTCCTGTTAGGAAGGGGAATTCCTGTGTCGCTGCGGCGACGGGGAACCCCCTCTGTCGCTGCGGCGACATCTCCCCCT
>JAISBH010000078.1 GCA_031266295.1 Oscillospiraceae bacterium
GACCCTGCGAAGGGCTATCCGCCCTTTCGAATCCTGACCAGGCTTCGCCTGGACCATCGTTTGCACACAAGCCATCGGTTTCGGCCAACAGGTTGTGCTTCGATAATCTATCTCGTAACGTAACCGACAACCCCCATCGCCCCCCTAGGGGGAGATGTCGCCGCAGCGACAGAGGGGGTTCCCAACAATTCCAAATTTGGGCTTGCTGTTAAGTCGCGCAGCATCTCTTTGAGCGCGTTATCCCAATCGACGTCGCCGGATTCAACGTCCGGTGCAGCGCATTCGAAGCAATCGCGCGCAACCAGCCCGTCCGGGCAATCATAGGACTCGCCGTTTAGCCCGGTCGGCGAGGACTCGGCGTCCGTGCCGGATACCACTTCGCCCTGATCGCCGAACGCGCCGCACAGCCTCACCCGTGACGCCGCGCGATTATTATCGAGAGTGACGCTGCCGCGATTCGGCGCGGGCGTTCCCAGTATGCGATGCGCGCCGTGGGGAGCGCGGACGAACGCGCCGTCTACTACACTGCCCGTGATTACCGCAGGACCTTCCGCGCCGCCAGCGATGCCTCCGGCACAGCATGTTTCCGCCGTTATCTTCACGCAGGACTTGTTCCCCGTCAGGCTGGCGTGGCCGCCAACACACCCGCATATGCCGCCGGCGTACGTGGATTGGGACGTAACAGCCGCCAGGTTCACGCACGAATCGATATGGACTCCATCGCCCGCCGCAGCGCCCGCGATACCGCCAGCATCCGCGCCGGATATTATCTCGCCCTGGTTGCGGCAATCCGTGAGGATAATATCGCCGGACACGCCGCCCATGCCCTGGGACACAGCTTGACCCGCGATGCCTCCGGCGCGCGCGCCTTGAGTGATAATCGCGCCCTCGTTGACGCATCCTTGGCATAACCCCTGCTCGAACAGCGAGCCAGCGACGCCGCCGGCGGAACCGGAACAGGAGCGCACGCTGCTCATATTCCGACAGTCGATGAACCGCGTTCTGGCGGCGATACCGGCCAATCCACCCGTTCCAGCGCAGCCGTTAACCGCAGAATACTGCTGACACCGTTCAACAGCGCAATCCGTTAGCTTGCCAGCGAGAGCGCCGGCTGTGCCCGCGCCGTGAATAGAACCATACAGAGACACGTCCTGCAGCGTCGAGCGGGAGGCGGAACGGGTCAAGCCGCCCGTCAAGTCGGATGCGTCCCTAACATACAGATCCAGCGACAGTTCAAATACACTGGCGTCGTTCAACGACTCGAACAGCGGCGCGGTGAGAGGCCCGATGCGGTGCCCGTCGCCGTCCAGGATGATATTGTCGCCATGACTGATCGGCGACCAATCAGGGTCGATCACGATGTCACACGCCAACTGGTAGTTGCCGGTGGGGGATAGGTTGTTGCCGATGGCTCGAAGTTCTGTTGCTGAACGGATACGGATTGGCGGCATACAACAACCCCCTTATTGCGGTGATCGATATCACTCCTAAGGTATGCAAAACCGTCGGCTCGCGTTAGGCGCGCCGGCGGGATTGATACAGGCCGTGGATAACCTCGTCAACCACATAAACTCATGTGAATAATAACCGCCGCGACGCATTAATCCCGCCTCAATGGGGAAAAATACCAGCGTTGTTGAGGAGAGGGTGAAGCCATGGCGGCATTTTTACTTACACTGATCGCGGTGGGATTGGTACCGGTGCATCTAAGGCTGGCGCTGAAAGTGACGCCCGAAGGTTGCGTGCAGGCTGCCGTGTCCTGGGGCGCGTTGTCCAAGGAATTCAACATTGGCGCGGGGAAGCTTGGCGTCCAATGGTTGGCGGGCGTGCTGCGCGACATAAAAGATCCCCGGCCGCTGATGACACTGCCCTCGCTTGTGAGGCTTAACCTGAACGTGCGGAGCGTCACGGTGCGCTGCAAGGCCGGAGTGTCGGACGCGGCATATACGGCTATGCTGTCCGGTATGCTGCGTCTGACGTTCCGGGCGCTATGCGGATGGGTGTCGACGTGGAGCGCTCGGACGGGCGAGCTGGATAAACCGGAGATTCTCATAGACGTCACACCCGTGTTCAATCATCCGATATTTGAGTTGGACGCCGGGATTGAGTTCAGCGCGCGGCTGGGCAAGTTTGCGAACTTGGGTGCAAGGTTTGCGATTCAACAGCTGCAGCGTGGTATAAACCGGCAAAAAACTACGCAGATTAAGTAGCGAGCACAAACGGCGCAAGCGGTTCGGGCGCATTGGGGGCAAAGCCTCCATACCCATAGGCAGTAATATGTCGCAATAGAAAGGATGGATTCACTCAATGGATAAGCATCCCATTCAAAGCCTGATGTCCACGACGATGGAGAACATCAAAGACATGGTCGACGTAAACACGGTCGTCGGCGATCCTGTAACAGCGGGCGACGGCACGACGATCATACCCATCTCAAGGGTGTCGTTCGGGTTTGTATCTGGCGGCGGCGAGTACAGCGGCGCGCGTGAGGACTCCGCGCGGGACATAGGCGGCGGATCGGCAAATAACTCCGGCGATGAGATGCCCTTCGCCGGCGGCACGGGCGCGGGGGTATCGGTGCATCCGATGGGTTTCTTGGTAGTGGGACAGGGTCAGGTGAAGATGCTGCCGACCAACTACGCGACTCCTATCGACCGTGTGATGGAACTGCTGCCTCAGGTGATCGGCGAGGTGAAGGACATATTCCAGGAGGACAACCAGGCGGTATCCAGCAGCACTGAGGCCACAACGACGCCGCGTCACGGCAGGTCAATCCCTGTCACGGGCCGCACGATTGGTTCCGGACTGGACAAGGATCTGCCCGGATACACAAACAATAATAACTATAACGACAGCTTCACGCATCCGGGCAAGCCGGTCGTGAGCGATCCGGTAAGCGGCTCCCACATGGCAAACAGCAGCTACAACGCACGCTATGACAACAAGGCCGACAACACCCGCTTCGACGGCAAGTATGACACCAAGGCCGACGCGAAAGCCAAGCTGGACACCAAATTCGATACAAAAGCGAACACGGGCCTGAACGGTTCGTCGAGCGCCACCGTAACCAACAGTGTTAACGCGTCCAGCATGGGAAAGAACACCTGATTCACAAAGGCAAAAGGGCAGGGGCGACCGACGGTCGTCCCTGCTTTCGTTTTATTTATTTCTTAACTCAACAACCTTCACATTTTCGCGCGTCTTTCGCGGCTTATCACGAACGTGTCTGGGATGCCGTACAAACCGCTGCGGCGGGACGCTGTTCGGTTTGCGAACCGAATGCGCTTTAAGTTTGTAGCGCCCCGCAACTATGGTGGGAGATGATTATTTACTTATAGTTACTTTGCTGGCGGGGCGCAAGGTTGGAACGGGGGAACGAGGAACGCCCCCCTTCCCCCGATGGGGGTACACGGGGGTTTACGGGACTCTGTCCCGATACCCTGCGAAGGGCTATCCGCCCTTTCGAATCCTGACCAGGCTTCGCCTGGACCATCATTTGCGCACAAGCCATCGGTTTCGGCCAACGATTGTGCTTTAGAGTCTATCTCGTAACGTAACCGACAACCCTCATCGCCCCCCTAGGGGGAGATGTCGCCGCAGCGACAGAGGGGGTTCGTTCCAAGCCCCGGGGGAGGTCGGGAGGGGGACGTGAGTGGCGGCGCGCAGCGCGAAGCGGGCGCGAATCCGCAGAACCCCGAAGGGGTTCTTTCCTCTATCCTTCCCGAAGGCGCGGATGCGCCGCGTCGCCGCAGCGACAGAGGGGGTTCCTCCAAATTTGGAATTGCTGGCGACTTCGGGGGGAATGTTGACAATATCTCAAAGAAATGCTATGATTTAATTACCCTCATTGCAACGCTGCAAAAAATCGATCGATTTATTGGGAGGATGAACATGCGCAAATTAATTCCTGCGGCTCTCGTCATCGCGCTGGTATTCACTGCTATGTTTATGCCAGTGACTGCGAACGCCGAGGCCGAACGCCCCACCATCACGTACGGCTCCAAGATGGAAATGAACACGGATAAGCCATACTTCCCGACGGAATTCGTCTTGTATTTTCAGGATCTGCTCGGCGCAAACATCGAGTTCATCAAGTATGACGCCGATACCGAAAAACTCGCCTTGGCCAGCGGCGACCTGCCGGATCTTATGATGGCGCAGCAGGCCAGCACTATCCTCGAGGGTCAGCTGGCTGTCGCTATGGATCCCTATCTGGAAGAGTACGGACAAAACATACTCAAATATGAGGCTCGCAACACAATCATCCGCGACCTCGTATCCGGCGGCGACGGGCAGCTGTATTTCCACACGCCCAACACCGGCATTGAGGATCAGACCGGCGGACTTCAGACATGGAACGGCTATCTGGTACGCTGGGATCTGTACAAGCAGATCGGCGCGCCCGCGATAGGCAGCGATGACGAATACATCGAAGTGCTTAAGAAGCTCGTCGCCGAGAAGCCCACTACCGACGCCGGACTGCCTGTATACGGCATGGGCCTGCACGGCTCCGAGCAATGGGCGTGGAACATCCGCGCGATGGCGAACCAGGGCTATTCAAACACGAGCAGCTGGGCTTACGCTATCAGCACCGTTACTACCGAGATCTCCAGCAACTATCTGGATCCGGCGTCGCCGTTCTGGAGCAACATGGCCTTCTACAACAAGCTCAACCGCGAAGGCCTACTCGACCCGGACAGCTTCACGATGACGTCCGAGGCCGTGCAGGAGAAGGCCGCGAACAACCAGTATGTTGGTGGTTACTGCGTATGGTATACCGATAAGATGTACAACACCAATCGCCTCACGGATCCTGACACGCTGGCCGGTATCATCCCGGTATATGGCGAGGGATTGAGCGGCTGGTATGGTTCCAACCACAAGGTCGGCTGGGGCGACAAGCTGACGTTCATCACGACCGCCGCGAAGGATCCCGTATTGGCCGTAAAGTTCATCAACCTGCTTGACTCGGATGAACTGAACCGCGCCCATTACTCCGGCGTCGAGGGCCAGACGTGGAACTACGATGAAAGCGGCGCGCCCGTCCTGACGGAGGAAGTCGTCGCGGTCAAGTCCGCAGGCGGCGATCCGTGGGATCACCTGGGCATCGGTTCGTTCAGCAATACGATCGGCTCGTCCGGTTTCGGCGTCGCTCCCGACGGCGCGTTCTACTCGCTGTGGGATAATTCCGATCTCAAGTACGCGCAACTGAGCGTACTGCAGAAGGACTACGCGGATTTCTACGGCGTGAAGTATCCTTCCGAGGTTCACTACAAACTGCTTCAGGAAGGCAAGGCCATCAACCAGGAAAAGAACCAGACGCAGGCTGTGCAGCTGGGTATTGCGCAGCGCCCTGACGACATCAACCGCATCGACGCGCGCTTGGATGAAATCGTCAACCGCTCGATCCCCGGCCTCGTAAACGCCGCGTCCGACAGCGAGTTTGACTCGGCTAAGGAAAAGCTGATCAGCGACCTGAAGGGCGCCGACGCGGAAGTAGCCTGGCAGTGGTGGGATGAGAACTGGAACGGCGTGCTTGCGCGCGTAAACGAACTGTTTGGCGAATAAGCTAACCTGACACACACGGCATTCAAGCCGACGCGCCGCATCCACGGCGCGTCGGCGGTTACCAAGAATCGCGGTTGCAAAGCACCCGCCAAACCCGATAGAAAGGCGGAAACAGAATGGCCCAAAGCGGAATAACAATACCGGCAAAGCCTGCGAT
>JAISBH010000196.1 GCA_031266295.1 Oscillospiraceae bacterium
CACCTCGGCTTTCCCGCCCGCCGCCTCGATCTTATGTTTCGCCGAATCTGTAAAGCGCGCGGCCTTGACCGTCAGCTTCTTGTTCAGTTCGCCGCCCCCCAGCACCTTGACGCCGTCCAGTTCCTTCTTAATAAGACCCGTTCTCATCAGCAGCGTGGTATCTACAACCGTATCCGCCGTGAACGCGTCAAGCGCCTCGACGTTGACAATCGCGTATTCTTTGGAGAATATGTTTGTGAACCCGCGCTTGGGCAGACGCCGAACCAACGGGAGCTGACCACCCTCGAACCCGGGGCGCTTGCCGCCGCCGCTACGCGCCTTCTGACCCTTGTGACCCTTGCCGCTGGTCTTACCTAGTCCGGAACCCACGCCTCGGCCCAATCGTTTCCGTGTTTGGGTCGAACCTGGCGCGGGCGCTAACTCATGCAGCCTCATTTGGCACCTCCATCAGCAACCGCCGCGTCTGGGCCGATCTCATCAACGGACACCAGATGCTTCACCTGAAAGATCATCCCGCGGACGCTGGGCGTATCCTCGAGCACAACGCTCGAATTCAGCTTGCGCAGCCCCATCGACTCGACTGTCCGCACATGTTTGGGCAAACTCGCGATAGGTGAATGCACAAGCGTAATCTTCAGCTTCGCCATCCTTTTCCCTCCTATGGACTTGAGACCTGCTCAGCCCAGCAATTCCTCCACGGTCTTGCCACGCAGGCGCGCCACTTCCTCAGCCGTCCTAAGCTGGCGCAGACCGTCCAGCGTTGCCTTGACCATGTTGATCGGGTTGGACGAACCGAACGACTTCGTACGGATGTCCTTCACGCCGCACAGTTCCAGTACGGCGCGCGCCGGACCGCCGGCAATAACGCCCGTGCCTTCCGGCGCCGGCAGCAGCAGCACCTTACCGGTGCCATAGCTACCGATCGACTCATGCGGAATCGAGGTGCCCTTCATCGCGACTGTGACCAATTGTTTCTTCGCGTCGTCAACGGCCTTGCGAATAGCCTCGGGTATCTCAGTCGCCTTGCCCATGCCGCAGCCAACGCGGCCCTTTTCATCGCCGACCACTACCAGCGCGGCGAAGCGGAAGTTCCGACCGCCCTTAACTACCTTGGTGACGCGGTTGACCGACACCAATTTTTCCTTGAATTCGCTCTCTTCCCTATCGCGATCCCTGCGCTGCATACGTTCGCTCCCCCTAATTCCACGATTCTAATCAGAACTCGAGTCCGGCTTCGCGAGCGCCTGACGCCAATTCGGCCACGCGGCCTGTATAAACGTACCCGCCGCGATCGAAAATGACATTCTTATAACCCGCCTTGACGGCGCGTTCCGCGAGGGTCTTGCCTACGACCTTCGCCGCCCCCTTCTTGTCGGCCTCTTCTATCGCCGCGTTCAGCGAGGATTCCAGCGTAGACGCCGACGCCAACGTGACGCCCTTCGTATCGTCGACCAGCTGCGCGTAGATATGCTTCAAGCTGCGGTACACGCACAGGCGCGGCCGCTCGGGCGTGCCGCTGATCTTCTTGCGCACGCGCGCGTGACGCGCCTTGCGCAGTTCGTTCTTGTCCTTGCGCTCAAACATGCGGGACGCCTCCCTTCATCAATTCATCTTACTTCCTAATTGATTCCTATTGCATCCTATTACTTCTTGCCGGTCTTGCCTTCCTTGCGCCGGATGACCTCACCCTCGTACTTAATGCCCTTGCCCAGATAGGGTTCGGGCTTGCGGATGGCGCGGATATCGGCGGCAAGATTCCCGACCTGCTGCTTATCAATGCCCTTGACCAGTATCTTGGTCGGAGCGGGCGTCTCAAAGGCTATATTCTCGGGCGCCTCCATAACAACGGGGTGGCTGAAGCCGATGTTGATCGTCAACTTCTTACCCTGCGCCTGCGCTCGGTAACCGGTTCCCACCAGTTCAAGCCCTTTCGTGAACCCGGCCGTTACGCCCGTAACCATGTTGTTAATCAGCGCGCGGTACAAGCCGTGCATCGCCTTGTGCGGCTTGTTATCCGTTGGACGCGTTAGCACCAACTGCCCGTTCTCCTGCTTCACCGTAATGTCGCGGTTCACCTGCTGAACGAGCGTGCCCTTAGGACCCTTAACCGTAACCAGGTTATCCGCGCCTATATCCACCGATACGCCGGAGGGCAGCGGCACGGGGAGTTTACCTATTCTTGACATTATACTCTCCTGCCTTTCAGCTTACCAGACGTAAGCGAGAACCTCGCCGCCGACGGCCTGTTTTCTCGCGTCCTTATCGGTCAATACACCCTTGGGCGTGGATAGAATAGCCAGGCCCAGTCCGCCCAACACCTTGGGCACGTCGCCCGCGCCGGTATAGACGCGCAAACCCGGTCGGCTGATACGCTTCAACCCCGTGATAACGCTCTTCTTGTCGGGGGTATACTTGAGGACTATCCTTATATTGCCCTGCGGCCCGTCATGTAACACGTCAAAACTGCGGATAAACCCTTCGCTCAGGAGGATCCGCGCGATCGACTTTTTCATGTTGGACGCCGGGATGACCACCATATCGTGGCGCGCGACCAGCGCGTTGCGGATGCGGCTGAGCATGTCGGCGATTGGATCTGTTACGAGCATGTATCTTTCCTCCTTCCGCCGCGCTTACCAGCTGGCCTTGCGCACGCCGGGGATATGTCCCGCGTACGCCAGTTCCCTAAAGCAGATACGGCATACGCCGTACTTGCGCAGCACCGCGTGCGGGCGTCCGCACAGGCGGCAGCGGGTGTAGGCGCGCGTGGAGAACTTCGGCGGACGCTGCTGCTTGATTATCAATGAGGTTTTGGCCATAACGTATCTCCTCCGTTACGCGGCGGCAAACGGCATACCCATCAGCCGCAGCAGTTCGCGCGCTTCCTCGTCGGTCCTGGCGGTGGTGACGAATATCATCTCCATGCCGCGGATCTTGTCGACTTTGTCGTACTCGATCTCCGGGAATATCAGCTGCTCGCGGATGCCCAGCGCATAGTTGCCGCGACCGTCGAACGCGTTGCGGCTCACGCCTCGGAAGTCGCGCACTCGCGGCAGCGCGATGTTGAGCAGCTTATCCACGAAGAAGTACATACGCTCGGAGCGCAGCGTCACCTTCGCGCCGATGTTCATTCCCGCGCGTACCTTGAAGTTCGCGACAGACTTGCGCGCCTTGGTCACCATAGGTTTCTGGCCGGTGATCGTGGCCAGATCCGCGACCGCAGCATCCAGCGCCTTGGGATTATCCTTGGCGTCGCCCAGGCCGATGTTTATGACGACCTTCTCCAGCTTGGGAACCTGGTTGATGTTCTTATACTGGAACTTCTGCATCATCGCGGGCACGACTTCCGTCTTATATTTATCCTTCAACCTTACAGCCATGTTGTCTCCTCCCGCCCGATGCTCACGCGTCTATCAGCGCGCCGCACTTCTTGCACGCGCGTGATTTCGACCCGTCGGCGCTGAACTTGTGTGCGTTGCGCGTGGCTTTGCCGCACTTGGGGCACACCAGCAGCACGTTGGACGCGTCTATGGCGGATTCTTTATGGATGATTCCGCCCGGCTGACCCTGCGCGCGCGCTTTCTGATGCTTGGTGACGACGGCGACACTCTCGACGATTACGCGTCCGAGTTTCGGGAACGCCTTCAGCACCTTACCATGTTTGCCCTTGCTCTCGCCGGATATCACAACGACGGTATCGTCGCGGCGCACGTGCAGCTTCGGATTCACCTGGTCTTTGCGGTCGGACCGCTTGAATGATCTTTGCATACGGCTCGCTCCTTACAGCACTTCCGGCGCGAGCGATACAATCTTCATATAGTCCTTCTCGCGCAGTTCGCGCGCGACGGGCCCGAAGATGCGCGTGCCGCGCGGCTGTTTCTGGTCATTGATGATAACGGCTGCGTTATCGTCAAAGCGTATATAGCTGCCGTCCGGACGGCGGCGGTTCTTGCGCGTGCGGACGACTACCGCCTTGACGACCTCGCCCTTTTTAACAACGCCGCCGGGCGTTGCCACCTTGACGCTGGCTACGATCACATCGCCGATGGAGCCATCGCGACGGAAGGAGCCGCCCAGCACGCGTATGCACATTATCTCCTTGGCGCCGGTATTATCGGCTACCTTGAGCCTTGTTTGCGGCTGAACCATTCAGGTATTCCCTCCTATCGATTGGAGACTCTGCCCCCAACCCCCGTTAACGCGGGATTAATTCCGCGCCCCGGGCCAGCTTACTTGGCTTTCTCGACTATCCCGACCAGGCGCCAATGTTTCTCTTTGCTGATCGGCCTGGTTTCCATAACCTGCACCCTGTCGCCCACTCCGCACTCGTTCTTCTCGTCGTGCGCCTTGAGCTTGGTGGTGCGGTTCATGATCTTGCCGTATAACGGATGCTTTACGCGGGTACGGATAGCGACCACGATGGTCTTATCCATTTTGTCGCTGACCACAACCCCCGTGCGGGTTTTGCGGATACCCCTGGCTAAAGCGGCTGTCTCCGCCATATTTTATCCTCCTCCCGCTTCAGGCGCGCTGCCTGAGTATGGTCTTGCAGCGGGCGATATCGCGCTTCACGTTCGATATAGCCATTGTGTTCTCCAGCTGCCCGGTCGCCAGCTGAAAGCGCAGGTTGAACAATTCGCCCTTCAGCTCTTTAACCCTATCATTCAGCGTGTCGCTGGACATATCGCGCAATGCGTTCGCCTTCATTCACTACCACCGCCTGACTGCTTGGTCTGGGCCAGCTGCGAGGCCTTGGACACTATCTTGCACTTCACGGGCAGCTTGTGCGAAGCCAGACGCAACGCCTCGCGCGCATCGGCCTCCGGCACGCCCGCGATCTCGAACATCACACGATCGGGCTTCACCACGGATACCCAGTATTCCGGCGAACCTTTGCCCGAACCCATTCGGGTTTCGGCGGGCTTTTCCGTAACCGGCTTATCCGGAAATATCTTGATCCATACCTGACCGCCACGCTTGGTATAACGGGTCAGCGCGATACGCGCGGATTCAATCTGGTTGGACGTCACCCACGCGGGTTCCGTCGACACTAGGCCGAACTCGCCGTAGGTTATGGTGTTTCCGCGATGGGCCTTGCCCTTCATGCGTCCGCGGAACACGCGGCGGCGTTTGACGCGCTTAGGCATTAGCATGAGAAACGCCTCCCTCAACACGTTCTATTCGCTCTGACCGCTCTGACCGCTCCGGACGTTCGGCGCGCTCCGGACGATGCTCGCGAAGCGGACGCTCCTGGCGCGGCTGCGGCTCCAAGCGCGGCTGATCGCCGCGACGCTTGGCGCTAGGCAGCACCTGGCCCTTATATATCCAAACCTTTACGCCCAAACGGCCATACGTGGTCTTTGCCTCGCAGAAACCATAGTCGATGTTCGCGCGCAGCGTCTGTAGCGGGATTGAACCGTCGTGATATCCCTCGGAACGCGCGATATCAGCCCCGCCCAAACGGCCCGATACCATCGTTTTTATGCCCTTCGCGCCGCCCTTCATCGCACGCTGCAGACTCTGCTTCATCGCGCGGCGGAACGATATGCGTTTCTCCAGCTGCTGGGCGATATTCTCGGCGACCAGCTGCGCGTCAACGTCGGGGGCTTTGATCTCCATTATGTTCAGCGAAACCGCGCGGCCTGTGAACTTCTCAATATCCTTCTTGAGCTGCTCGACGCCCGCTCCACCACGACCGATAACGATACCCGGCTTGGCCGTAAACAGATTGATCGTCATGCGGTTAGCGCTGCGCTCGATATCAATATGGGATACGCCCGCTTGATACAGGCGCTTCTTGAGCATATCGCGCAGTCTCCAATCGTCCTGCAGGAAGTTGGCGAAGTCCTTCTTATTGGCGTACCAGCGCGTGCTCCAATCGAGGATAACGCCCACTCGCGCGCCATGGGGGTTTACTTTCTGACCCATTCGTACGCCTCCTTATTTCTCCGCGACGACGACGGTTATGTGGCTGGTGCGCTTGAGCACGGGCGAAGCGCTGCCGCGCGAGCGGGCCACGAACCGTTTCATGGTGGGGCCGGAATCAGCGAATACCTTTTGTACATACAAGCCGCCGCGATCCAGTTCCAGGTTGTTCTCCGCATTTGCGATAGCGGAGTTGAGCACCTTCAGAACCAGCGGTGAAGCAGACTTGGGGGTGTACATCAGTATCGCTGCCGCCTGATCGACGGACTTGCCTCGGATCAGGTCGACGACAATCTTGACCTTGCGCGGGGATATCCGCACGTTTTTGGCGACCGCGCGCACGGATTTCTTATCATCCTTGTAGGCGCCTTGTGTTGCGGCCATTTTGCTCACTCCTCCCGTACGCTTATGCCCGTCACTTGCGGGCGCTGGACTTCTCGCCCGCGTGACCGCGGAACGTACGCGTCGGGGCGAACTCGCCGAACTTATGCCCGACCATTTCCTCGGTGACGTACACCGGGACGTGCTTGCGCCCGTCATGCACGGCGACCGTATGCCCCACGAAATCCGGGAATATCGTCGAGGCGCGCGACCAGGTCTTGATCACGCTCTTGCGTCCCGCTTTGTTGAGATCTTCGACCTTCTTCAGCAGCGATTCGCTGATGAACGGGCCTTTCTTGATGGATCTTGACATACCGCGTCTCCTTTTAACCGACTAGAACAAGCCTTTTTAACGCTTGCGGCTCGCGCGCTTGACGATCATATCGTTGGAGTACTTCTTGTGCTTGCGGGTTTTGAGACCCAGCGCGACCTTGCCCCACGGGGTTACGGGAGCTGGCATACCTACGGGCGACTTGCCCTCGCCGCCGCCGTGCGGGTGATCGACCGGATTCATAACCACGCCGCGCACGGTGGGACGGACGCCCATATGGCGCGTGCGTCCGGCCTTGCCCACGCGGACGTTCTCATGATCGCTGTTGCCTACGGAACCTATCGTCGCCTTGGCGATGATCGGAACGCGGCGCACCTCGCCGGACGGCAGCCTCACCTGCGCGAAACCGCCCTCCTTGGCCATCAGCTGAGCGGATAGTCCGGCGGAACGAACCAGCTGACCACCGCGTCCGGGCTTGATCTCCAGGTTATGGATCAGCGTGCCCAACGGGATGTTGGTCAGCGGCAGGGCGTTGCCGGGCTTGATGTCGGCGGTCGGGCCGGACAGCACTGTGCTGCCGACCGTGAGGCCCTGCGGCGCGATAATATAGCGCTTCTCGCCGTCCGCATAGAACAGCAACGCTATGAACGCCGAGCGGCACGGATCGTACTCGATCGCGTGAACCTTGGCCGGAACGCCGTCCTTGTCGCGCTTGAAGTCGATCAAGCGGTACTTGGTCTTGTTGCCGCCGCCCTGATGGCGGACGGTGATCTTGCCCTGCTTGTTACGCCCGGCGTTCTTGCGCAGGCGCTCGGTAAGGGCGCGCTCAGGCTTGGTTTTGGTGATCTCCTCAAACGTCAGCACCGACATAAAGCGGCGAGCGGGGGAGGTCGGCTTGTAGACTCTGGTAGGCATTGTCGTTCCTCCCTTCGCTTACTGCGCCATGCCGTCGAAGAACTCGATGGTCTTGGAGCTTTCCTTGAGCGTGACGTAGGCCTTTTTTATCTCCGGCGTGCGGCCCTGCGTACGGCCCTGGCGCTTCATCTTGCCCATGGTGCGTAGGGTGTTTACGCTGTCGACCTTCACGCCGAAACATGCCTCTACGGCCTGGCGGATCTCAATCTTGTTGGCGCGCGTATCAACCTCGAACACGTACCTCTTGTCGGCCAAGCCGCTGTACGCCTTCTCGGACAGTACCGGGCGCAGGATTATATCATGCGGATCTTTCATGACGCGAAGACCTCCTCGGCGCGGCGCGCCGCGTCCTGAGTAATAATGAAGCGGTCATGCGCCAGTATGTCGTACACGTTCAGCGAGCCTACGTGGGTCAGCGTCACGCCCGGGATGTTGCGCGCGGCGCGCAGCAGCTGCTCGCTAGATTCGTTGGTGACGATCAGCGCCTTGCGCGGCGAACCCAGATTGCCCAGCACCTTGGCCATAAGCCTGGTCTTCGGCGCGGACAGCTCCAGTCTATCCAGCACGATGATCTCGTTGTCGCGCGCCTTGCAGGTAAGCGCGGACTTCAGCGCGAGACGGCGCACCTTGCGCGGAACGGCTACGACGAAATCACGAGGCTTCGGGGCGAACACGACGCCGCCATGCCTGAACTGGGGCGCGCGGCTGCCGTGATGGCGCGCGTTGCCGGTGCCTTTTTGCCGGTATATCTTCTTGCCGCCGCCGCGCACCTCGGTGCGTGTACGCGCGGCCTTCGTGCCCTGACGCTTGTTGGCGCGGATCGAACGCACGACCAAGTGCATAGCGGGTACGCTCACCGCTGCGGCGAACAAATCATCGCTAAGCTCGATCTCGCCCACGACCGCGCCTTCCATATTGGTCAGAGGAATCTTTGCCATGTTCTTTCCCCCTTGATTAAGCGCGCACCGTGTCGCGCACTGTCAGGTATCCGCCGTTGGGGCCTGGCACAGCGCCGCGAACGAGCAGCAGGTTGCGTTCCGGTACAACGCGGACGACCGTGAGATTTAGCACAGTCACCTTCTCAACGCCGTAGTGACCGGGCATGTGCTTATTCTTGAACACGCGCGACGGCGTCGAGTTGGCGCCCATGGAACCTACGCCCCTGTGATACTTGGAGCCGTGAGCCATCGGGCCGGTATGCTGATTCCAGCGCTGTATAACGCCCGTGAATCCATGCCCCTTGCTCACGCCGCTCACGTCTACCTTGTCGCCCGGCGCAAAGATATCCACCGATATCCTCTGCCCGACGTCCAGCCCGTCCACGTTCTTGAGCCGCAGTTCGCGGATACGACGCGTAGCGGTGACGCCGGCCTTCTTGAAGTGACCTTGCAGGGGCTTGGTCACCAGCTTCTTTACCCGGCGTTCCGGATACTGCGCGAAGCCGACCTGGACGGCAGTGTACCCGTCCGATTCCGCAGTCTTCTTCTGGATGATGGGGCAAGGCCCCGCCTCGATGACGGTGACGGGGATCAGCACGCCTTCGGGCGAGAATACCTGCGTCATGCCGACCTTCTTGCCGACGATCGCTTTATTCGCGATCCGCTTTGCCGAGCCTTCGGGCTTGGCGTTTTTTTTCTGAGCCATACTAGTGAAACGCCTCCTCCCGGCTTACAGCTTTATCTCGATCTCTACGCCCGCAGGCAGATCCATCTTGGTCAGCGCGTCCACCGTGCGGGACGTCGGGTTCATAATGTCGATCAGGCGCTTGTGGGTGCGCATCTCGAACTGTTCACGCGAGTCCTTATACTTATGGGGCGCGCGCAGGATCGTGACGATCTCCTTCTTGGTGGGCAGGGGCACCGGGCCGGAGATGCGCGCGCCTGTGCGCTTGGCGGCCTCGACAATCCGTTCGGCCGACTGGTCGATCAGGTTGTGCTCATACGCCTTGAGCTTGATACGTATCTTCTGGCTGGCCATCCGTTGAATTCCTCCTTATGATTTGGATCGGGGCGCCGCCTCGCGTCCCGATCGGCCCGGACTTCACACACCTCCGTGTGTTTCATACCTTAATCCTTCGGCGCCTGTCCAGCGCGTTAGGGGGCACTCCCTGTCCAGACCGCCGCCCGATTGTCGGACATGGTCGGCGGCAATTCTCCGGCGGCCAACCGGTAACCTGCCGCTTCATCCCATTAGCGGACTTGGGTTCAAACGAACCCTCGTCTTGACATACTTAACCGTTGGAACTTTCGCTTCAACTTTGCCTCAGTTTCGCTTTAAGCAGCAACTTTCACATTATACACCAGCGCCGTCATTCACGCAAGAACTTTTTTGAGATTTGCAGGGGCTTTCGTTCGAGATTTTTCGCGCCCCCCGCCTCACCCCTTGATCGAGCCTATCATGACGCCCTTGACGAAATATTTCTGCAGGAACGGATAGACCACCAGTATCGGCGCGGTCGCGACAACGATCACGCAGTACTTGACCAGCAGCCTGTACTGCGACTGCTGTTCCTGCCCGACCATGCTGGACGGCGTCATCTCGTTGAGCGACTGGGAGTTCTTGATCAGTATTTCGCGCAGCAGCAGTTGAAGAGGGTACTTACCCCTGTCGCTCAGGAATATCGATGGGTTGAACCAGTTGTTCCACCAATAGACCGCGTAGTACAGCGATATCACCGCGATGCTGGCCTGCCCCAGCGGCACGAATATCCGCCAGAGAATCGTCCAATCGTTCGCGCCGTCCAGCCTGGCGCTCTCCTCCAGGCTCTCGTGCACGCCGCTGAACGAGGTGCGCATGACGATCAAGTTCCATGTACTGACCAGCACGGGCAGTATGATACCCGCGTATGTGTTGAGCAGCCGCATGTTCTTGACCATCAGGTAGAACGGAATCAACCCGCCCTGGAAATACATCGTAAAAGCGATTATCTTCATGATAGCGCCGTTCCAGTACAGTCCCTTGCGGCTCAGGCCATACGCACCCATCAATGTTACGAACATGTTAAGCGCCGTGCCCGCCACCACATAGATGATGGTATTGACAAAACTGGAGACCATGTACTTGTTGCTCATCACCAGCGAATAGCCCAGCAGATTCAGCGGCTTGATCGGCCACAGCAGCAGTCCGCGTTTAGCGAACATGAGCATCGGATCCGACAGCGAGGCCATCACGACATGCCACATCGGGTACAGACACACAATGCACAGCACACCCATGAACGCCGTATTGAATACGTTGAACGCCTTCTCGGCGGGCGATTTGCGGATTATCGACACGGGTACGCCTCCTTTACCACAAGCTGGTCTCGCTCATGGCGCGGCTCAGCCTGTTGGCCGAAACTACCAGCGAGAAGTTGATGAGCGAGTTGAACAGGTTGACCGCCGTCGACCGTGAGAAGTCGGCGTCCTCAATCCCCACGCGATACACATATGAGGATACAACGTCCGCCGTCTCATAAGTAATAGAGTTATATAACAGTATTATCTTCTCATAACCCACGCTCATCATCGACCCGATCTGGAGTATCAGCAAAATGGTTATCGTTGGCGCGATGCCGGGCAGCGTCACGTGCCACACCTGCTTGAGCTTGCCCGCGCCGTCAATCCTGGCGGCCTCGTACAGCTCCATTTGGATGGAGGCCAGGGCCGACAGGTATATTATGGAGTTCCAGCCCAGGTGCTGCCACAGGTCGGAGACGATATACACAGACCTGAAGTACCGCGCCTGACCCAGCAGATTCACCGAAGGGAAGCCGAACAGTTTAAGGAACGATGTAACCGCGCCGTCCGACGATACGAAATCTATCAGCAAACCGCACAGCACCACTAGCGATATAAAGTGCGGTATATACGTTACAGTCTGCACCGCGCGCTTGTACCCCGTGCTCGTCAGCTCGTTAAGCATCAGCGCCAGGAGTATGGGCGCTGGGAAACCTATCAGCAGGTTCAGTATGTTGATCATCAAGGTGTTGCGGATAGTGCGCAGCGCGAACGGACTGCGGAAGAACTCGCGGAACCATTTCAATCCCGCCCAATTGCTGCCCCAGAATCCCTTCTTGGGCGCGTAGTCGTTGAACGCGATCACTATACCCTGCATGGGTCCGTACGCCCAAACAACGTAGTATACCAGCGTAGGCAGTATCATCAGGTAGACGGGCCAGTGCTTGCGCATATCGCGTATGATGATCTCGCCTGTCGTGGGCGGCGTATAATTCGCGGGCAGGCTGCGGTTGTCGAATACCGCCGCGTACGCTTCTCGGCGCTTCAGATACGCCGATCGGACGCTGAACGTTATCGCCGCCGCTAGAACCGCAGCCATGCTTGCCGCTCCTACGTTCCATCCGGCGGATATAACCGCAGAACCCGCGGCGAAGTTGAATTCCCTGCGTTCGGAGAACACCACGTCAAACCGTAGCAGCAGCAACGCCGCCAGCCCTGCCGCCGAAGCGAATATCGGCATGAAGGCGCTCTTGACATTAAAAGAACTGTACGCGAGAAGCAGCGCGGCCGCGATCAGAGCCGCGATCAGCATCGGGTGAGGCGCGCCTTCGGAGCGTCCGCCCGTCGCGCCGCGCAGCAGCATCACGCCCGTGAACGCCAGCGGCTCATCCGACCGCTGATCCGTCGCCGTGACATACTGCATGAACAGGCTGGCAATCAATACAAGGCAGAGCGCCGCCGCCGCGATCCTCAATGCCGCGCGGAACCGGTCCTCGCGCGCCGCCGCTCCAATCGTGGGCGCCGCTCCGCCGCCGTTGACGCGGGTTATCATATAGTGCCTCCATTATCGCAAGCCGGGCAGGAATGACCTGCCCGGCTTGTGTGGTTTGATCGCTCAGCGCGCGTTGTAGCGATCCAGCGCGTCCTGCTGGATGTCGATGATATCCTGCAGGCCCATGTTCCAGATATTCTGCACGAAGGTATCCCAGTTATCCAGGCTCTGCTGGCCGGTGATGTACAGGCCGGTCTGTTCCTCGATGTAGTCGTTTAGCGGGGTATAGGTGGAGGCATAGTCCTCGCTCTCCTGCGCTGTACGGCTGATCATGGGCATGAACCAATCCGGCGTGATCTTCGACCATTCGTTGATGCAATCCCAGACTAGCTGCTCCATTACATACGAGGCCGAATCGCGCAGGTAACCGCCGTTGTGGAGTTTGAACAGTGGGTACATCGTCCAGAAGTCGAGCGCGCCGTTCTTGGTGTCGAAATGCTGATCCCATGTCCACACGAGCTGATCGTTATCGTCCCACTCGTATGTCACGCCCTCCACGCCGTAGGAGAACAGATCGCCGCCCTCCTGGCTGTACCAGTAGTCCTTCCACTTCATGATTATCTCGTCGAGTCCCTCGTCCTTAGCGCGCGTGGTGATCGGGTCGTACTGCGTGCGGGTGAGGAAGTCCGTGTTGCGCATATGCAGTTCCTGGCCCGGCGTGAGCACGGGTCCATTGACGGGGATGATCTTCCAATCGGGATCAAGCGCCTCGCTGGTGCGCTTCATCTGGCCGATCTCGCCGTAGTTCAGGCCGAACGCGCCGTAGCTAACCGCGTCGGACGCCTTAGCGGTGTAGCCGTTCCAGTCATAGCTGGCGAAGTCGGGGTCGATCAGGTCTTCGGCATACCAGGACGACAGCAGCTCCACTGCCTGCTTGAATCCTTCCGTTACCGGGCCGAACTGGATCTGCCCGTCAATCTGGAACCAGCGGAACCCCGTGCCGAATGTGGAGAAGAATGTGTGGTTATCGGTCAGGTCGCCTCCGCCGCCGCCCAGCGCGCCTATCTGCACGCCGAGGGTTGAGTTATACTTTTCTTTGAACACGCGTAGCATGTTCGTCCAATCGTCCACCGTGACCGGCTCCGCCAAACCTTGCTCCTCCAGCCAGTCCTGGCGAATCCAGAATCCCGACCATGGCGACGTGCCGACATAGTCGAACTGCCAGAACACGGCCAGCTCGCCGCTATCCTGGATCGTGTCCTGAGCGATATCCGGGTATGTGTCGCGCAGGTACTTGTAGTTAGGCGTCAGGCCCTTGTTGTAGTACTCGGTCAGCGGCAGGTATACGCCGTCCGCGATGGCTTTGTCCAGTCCGCCCGGATACGCATCGTAGCGCTCGACAAACATATGAGGCAGATCGTCGGAGGCGATGCGCAGGTTATAGTTGTCGGTCTCCGATCCCACCGGCGGAATAACCCATTCGACGTGGACGCCGGTGCGCTTC
>JAISBH010000244.1 GCA_031266295.1 Oscillospiraceae bacterium
AGAAAGCCCTAACCAGCTTTCTTTTCGGGGAAGCAAATGTTGGGGCGCGCTACGGCAGAGGACGTCCTGCTAAATATCCTTTATCCCATGCCCGCTGACAACCAGCCGCCTAGCTGCCACTTGATCCACCAGCCGCCGATCGTGCGACACCAGCAGTATCCCGTGCGGGTATGTACTCAACAGCGAATCCAGCGCCTCCATCGCGTATATGTCCAGGTAATTGCCCGGCTCATCCAACAATAGGAAGTTGTGTGTCGCGAGCAGCAGTCGAGCCAGCAGGCACTTAGCGCGCTCACCGCCAGACAACGCCCCGGCGGGTTTCATCATGTCAGCGGCGTTAAGCCCCAGCCGAGCCAGCGCGGTGCGCGCGACGTCCTGCGGGTAAGCGCTCTCGCGCATCACATTATCCAGCAGCGTCGCCGACGGCGAGAGCGTCTCCATCGCGTCCTGCGAGAAGTAGCCGACTCGCAATCCGTTCGCAAGCCGAATCTCGTCGGGATGGCTACCTGTCGCTATCGCTCGCAGTAACGTCGACTTTCCGCACCCATTCGGCCCGGTCAGCGCGGTTATCACTCTCGAACCTATCTCAACGCTTACATCTGACAGCAACAGCTTATCTCCGCCATACAACGTCAAGTGATTCACCCTCAGCGCAGTGTCGGATATGATCCCTTGACAGCTCTTGGGCAGATTCTCCGACATCTTCAGTTTGGTTTCGGCGGTCGGCCTGGGCTTCTTATCCAGATGATCCACGCGCGACTCTAGCTGCCGCCTATGCTGATCCAGTTGTTTTTGAATAGCGGTGCTGGCGCGCTTATGCAGCCGGGCCTCGCTGTTGCCCATGCGCGACGGGGTTTTCTTGACCTGATCCCGTTTCTCCCGCGTGCCTTGGATCGCTTGTTTGAGGCGTTTCTCCTCGGCGCGGTACTGCTCGTATTCGAATAACTCGCGCATGCGCTGTTCATCGCGCACGCGCTTGTAGTCTGACCAGCCTCCGCTGTATCGGCGCGCCTTGCCGCCTTCCAGCGCGAGTATCCCATCGCATACGCCGTCTAACAGCGCGCGGTCGTGCGACACCAGTATGAACGCCCCGGCGTACGATTTCAGCAGACGTTCCATTTCCGCGCAGCCGTCGGCGTCCAGGTTGGCCGTCGGCTCGTCTAGCAGCATCAGTGGGGCGCGTTCCCCGAACGCACGAGCAAGTTTAACCCGTGTTCGCTCGCCGCCGCTCATCGTGTCCGCATCCTGACCGGAATCAGCCAGTTCAATGACGCGAAGCCGCGCTTCCAGCTCCGGATCGGGTATCGGAACCGGCGTGGCAGCTGTTTGATCATCCTCGTTAGTGCCGCACTGCCTTACGAACGCGATGTTCACGCCCGCGCGCGCCGTACCACTATCGGGCTTTAACTCTCCAGCAATGACGGCCAGCAGCGTGCTCTTACCCGCGCCGTTCTCGCCTACCAAACCGAGCCGCTCGCCCGGCTGGATATCCAAGCTCACCCCGTCCAGCACGTCGCTTAGCCCGAACCGGACGGTGACATTGGTTAACGTTACTAAAGACATAAACAAAAACCTCCCCAGCGTATGCCGGAAAGGCAAACCTCAGACACAGCAAACCGCCGCGTTCCAACCGTCCGCTTCTCCGTAACACGCAAAGCCGCCCGCTCTTTAGCGGGTAACAATTACGCAACGAATCAGCGGCTTATCATTACTGGCGGTTAACCTCCTTCGGTTGATGGAGCTATTATAGCATCTCAGAGGCTTCGAGTCAACGCGTCACGCAGTGCAAAATCACGGCAAAACCATGATCATACACTTTCCACGCTGCCGCATCTATGTCCATCTCTCGGAGCGGCCAAACATACGTACCTTTTACTTAAAATGGTTTGCGTACATCAATCTGACCGCACCTCCAAATGGATATATAATCACACTCAAGAATAGGCGGCGATAAGCACACTCAGTCAGTATCCGCCTTGCGCAGTTGCTTAGCACGCTCGTTGAGCAGGCGTTCCCGCACATCTGATGCTTCAAAATTTCCGCTTGCATCTTTGCCGGATTTAGGGTATCATATGTTTGGGCTTGGAGAAGTACCCAAGAGGCCCAAGGGGCTCCCCTGCTAAGGGAGTAGGCTGGGAAACTGGCGCCCGGGTTCGAATCCCGGCTTCTCCGCCATTTCAAAAGCCCGGTGAACGCCGGGCTTTCAATGTATCTAGGAAAATGGTAGGTATTTGAGGTCTCAATCATTAGACACAGTCTAGCAAACTAAAAATCTAGCCATTTAGACGCGGATGCAAAGCGCGGAAGCGGTATCCGCCTCCGCCCGCTTGGCTCATACGTCTGTTCCGTCATCACCGTCAATTTCTACAATCGTTTCCACGCTATCGACTCCTTCCACGAGGAGTGGAACTATACGATAGGCATGAATATGGATTAAATGCCCAGTTTAATTATAGATAATTCCTTAGCCCCTTCCAGACGAAGCCGATCATATGCACCACTTGGGAACGCCAACATCGTCGCGCAAATCAACCCGCCATCCGCGTATAATTCCAAAATACCTCCGTCCAGCGTGGCCAGCACGTCCGCCTGGCCGGAGTGCGCCCGCTCCGCGCGGACGAAAGACAGCCTGTCGAACGTTTCGCTAAAACCCTTTGTGCCCGCGCCGCGCCGATCAAGCCAAAAACCTTGTTCGTCCAAGCCGAACGCCAACCGCTCGCCCCGATCGTTTTCAAAAGCGGCGTGAAATCCATCTTCCGCAACCAGCCGCAACGCGAGCGGCGCGTCCGGCAAGCCATATCCACCCGATACGGTTTCGGCGACCGCGTCTGGCAATACGGGCATAGCCGCAACGCGCGGCCCCGCCACCGTTTTGACGAGCGAAAGTCTGCGCGGCAGCGTCATCTGACCGCGATAACCGTTCGCATCGGGAACCGTATCGGCGTAAGCGGGGTTCGCCGCCCAGCCGATATAAACGCACTCCGTCAGGCCGTTGAACGTCACGCCCGCATAGTCGTCCGGGCCGACGTCCAGCCGCCGGGGTTTTTCATTCTGGAATGGATGGAACGTTTCGCCGTCGTACGCGCCCAGCAGATACCAAACCTTCCCGCCGCCCAGCACGCCCGACGCACCGACGCTCATGGTCAGCGCCCAAGCGTTCAGCCCATCGCCGGACAGTTCAAACAGATCCGGGCATTCCAAAACATCGCCGTAGAATCGGAGATCCTCCATGACCCATTCGCCGGTTTTAAGCCAGCATTTCAAGTTAGGAGACGCGTAAAATTGTATGTGGTCACGCGCCGCGAGCGCCATTGCCCAACGTTTGCGGGCGTCATCCCAGAAAACCTTCGGGTCTCGGAAATCCGCAATGCCCGGGTTTTCGACGATCGGATTCCCCGGATAGCATGTAAAATGATGCCCGTCTATGGAATACGCAAGGCTTTGCGTTTGCGTCGCGCCATGTTGCGTAAACATAGCCACATAGGCGTTCGTGCCAAAACCTGCCGTATTCGCCGGATCACGTACCATACTGCCGGAGAACATGGTTCCCAATTCGTTGGGGAACAGGGAGATCCCACGTTCCGTCCAGTGCAGCAAATCCGGGCTTGTCGCGTGCAGCCAGTGCATGGGACCCCAAACCGTCGCGTCCGGGTTATGCTGGGCGAACAGGTGATAGACATTCCCATCGAAGAACAAGCCGTTCGGGTCATTCGTCCAACCTGTACGCGGGGTAAAATGCAGTTTGGGACGCATGCTACACCTCCATGACAGAAAGATGCTTCGCTGTAACGGATTCGGGTGACGGCAGCGGATTCGCCGCGTAACCGTAGGCGGTGGCGGCGAATCGGCACACGCCCCCCTCGCCCCACTCGTCATCCTTATATTTCTCCAGATAGGCCTCGAATCCTTTCTGGAAAGGGACGTTGTCCGCAACCTGGAACCGAACCGCGCTCGTCACGCCGTCGCCGTCCAAGGGCATATCACTGTTCGCGGCGAACGGTGCATCAAACAACGCGAACGGCGGCTCTGCCGCCCACGCGTAACCAAAATAATCCTCGCTGCCCGTGCCAAACGTAGAGGGGAACTTCTCGCCATCGACAAAGAATTTCTCGTCGCCCTCGCCCCACCACCAGTCGAACCAGTCGCCGCGCGGCTCCGACGGATCGTCCGGATAATTGAACCACCACGCGTCTTGTGAGGATTTATCCGGATTCTTCCACGCGTCCAGCACGCGCAAATGGAAGCCGCAGAACCGACCCGACCCGGCGTCTGGCAAGCACAGCAGCGGCCAATCCGGCCATCTGTCGCCGTCGGATCGGAAGCGCAAACGCTCCGCCGCCGCCATCCCCGCCCAGTCGCCTAGCGTCCACCGCGCGAAGAAGCGCAGGCGTTCCGAAGCGTCCGAGCAAGGCGCGGTCTCCACGAACGCCGAAATATGCATCGGATGATGATATAAATTTTCCGCCGTGATCCGCGCCCCGTCCGCGTAAGGCATCACCCAATCGGCATACCAAACGTCGCCGTTCAACCCACTGACCAGTGTAGAAAAGGGATTTGCCCGCCCGCCGAAGAAATCTGGCAGCGGCGCGAGCACGGCGGGCGTTTGTGAGGCGTCCCAGTACATTCTTAAAATGATCCCGTTCGCGTTATCAGGGTTCGCCGCGCGCAGCCGCAGGCGCGTGATCTTCCCGCGGCCCGTCGTTTCCCAGAGGGTTGTCTCCCTCGCGGGCGGTAGTTGAACGTTCGCTGATTCGTCCGGAAAACCACCCGGTGTTCTCAACCACAGCCGTCTGTCCAGTTTCGCCAAGGCGATGCGGTTTTCACGGGAGAAGATATCCTGATACTGCGGCACGACGGTGTTTTGAGGGAAAAGCGTGTAAGTGAACTGGTAATATGCACCCCAGCCTTCCGAGAACTCGACGCGCAGACGCTTCTGAAACGGTATTGGGAGATAACTGTTGTATCCGCGCGATGTGACCGGGCAGATATTCGGCAGATTCAGCGGCGCGAAGTCGGTCCCAAACCGGGTGAAGAACTCAATGAACGGGCAATCCACAGCCTTTTCATCGTCTATGAATACCCGTATACGCCCCGCGCCTGGCATCGCCGACCATACGCGCGTGATCGTCCCCGGTCCTCCCAGCTCGCACGCGACGACCCCGCCGCCGTCCAGCATACGCACACAGCCCGATCCGTCGTCGTTCGCGCCCCAATTAACATAGGTATCGGACGGCGCGTCATACCGGGAACGGCGATCCGTGCTGGAAACGCAGCCGCTTCGCTCGCCCGGCGGCGGAGGTAGCGTCAGCGCGTCCAGATCGGTCAATCGATCCAACAGATCCCTCCATGTCATCTTCATATACATCATCCTTTGATCCCCGTCAGCGTAATGCCCTCTATGATGTATCGCTGGCCTATGAAGAACACCACGATAACAGGCATTAGCGCGACGGCGGACGCCGCCATCATCAAATGCCATTCCGCGTTGTACATACCCTGGAACATGCGCAGGCCCAGCGACACCGTATACAACGACGAACTGGACAGGTAGATCAGCGGCCCGAGGAAGTCGTTCCAACATCCCATGAAGGAGAACATCCCCACCACAATCAATGCGGGACGCGTCAGCGGCAGGAGTATTCTACGGTAGATGGTCGCGTATCCCGCACCGTCCACGAACGCGGATTCGTCCAGCTCACGCGGGATGGTCATGTAGAACTGTCTCAACAGAAAGATATTGTACGCGCCGCCGCCGAACCATGCGGGCAGTATGAGCGGCACGTAGGTATTGGCGAAACCCAGGCGACTCCAGCCCACGAACAGCGGAATCATCGTCACGGCGAAGGGGAGCATCATACTCGCGATCAGGCACGCGAACAGAACGTTGCGGCCCCGCCAGCACAGCCGCGCGAACGCGTACGCGCTTAAGGACGAGGTGATCACCGTCCCGGAGACGACGCCCACCACGATGAGCGCGGTATTCAGATAATAACGTCCGAACGGCACGACGCTAAACGCCTTTGTGTAGTTGCTCCACCGGAATGGCGAGGGAATCCATTTGGGCGGCAGTATGAAAATCTGGGACAAGGACATGAACGACGACCGCACGAGCCAGTACAGCGGCGCGAGTGAGGCTGCCGCGCCCGCCAATAAGAGGATGTAGACGAACGTCATCCAAGCGTTTTTCCGCAGTTTCCCGATTGTCATTACGCCTTGCCTCCTTCCCCGGCCTGGTAGAACACCCAGAGGTCGCTCGTCTTGAATACCAGCATTGTCACCGCCATGATAATGATGAACAATACCCAAGCGATGGCGCACGCGCTGCCCATCCGCGTGAAGGAGAACGCTTCCCGGTAGAGATAAAACACGTAAAACAAACTCGCGTTGTCTGGGCCGCCGTTCGTCATGATGTAGGCTTCCGAAAAGACTTGGAACGATCCGATCAATGTCGTGCACAGGTTGAAGAAGAGGGTCGGCGACATCATTGGCAGCGTCACATGGCGGAAACGCGCCCACGCGCCGCCGCCGTCCAACGACGTCGCCTCATACAGATGCTTGGGCACGTCCTGCAACCCCGCCAGGAATACCACCGTAATGCCCCCGGTCGTCCACATGCTCATCAGCGACAGCGACGGGATCACGCTGCGCTTGTCGTAGATCCACTTCAAACCCTTCGTATTCAAGCCGATGCCGCGTAATACCTGGTTGATCAGACCGAAATCCGGATTGAGCAGCCACAACCAGATCATCGAAATGGCGACCGTCGGAACGATCGTAGGCAGATAAAAGATCGTGCGGAACACACTTTTACCGCGAACGGGCTGATTTAGCGCCATCGCCAACAGAAACGCGTAGATGATCTTCATGGGTACGCTCATCAGCACGTACTGCGTCGTCATCCATAAGGCTTTGTAGAAATAATTATCGCGCCCGGAGAACATACGCGCGTAGTTCTCAAAACCGATGAAGCCCCATTTCCCGCTGATGGTCAAATCGGTAAATCCGTAGAACAGGCTCGCGACCATCGGCCCGAGTGTGAACAGCAGGAAACCCAGCGCGGCGGGCAGCGCAAACAGCC
Organism: Oscillospiraceae bacterium; assembly: GCA_031266295.1. Lineage (GTDB taxonomy): Bacteria > Bacillota > Clostridia > Christensenellales > Aristaeellaceae > BNUH01. Next base: position 7,079 of record JAISBH010000244.1, read on the forward strand.
ATCCCACCCAATTCTCCCGCGCGGCGTAGGCCGCCTTCCGGGTTTGCGGCTTCGTCCCGGCAACCGTCATGAATCGCGCCTCCCCTCGCAGCCGAGGGCGGCGCGATTGCACGCGCCGCCTCTTTGTGTTACAAGCCGTCAAACGATGCGATCAACCGGTTTCGTCAACCGATCGTAATGGATCTCATGGGATTTCATCAATAGATCCAACCGGCGACCAGCGCGTTGATCGGATCCGCGATGGAATCCATGGCTTCCTGCGCGGTCATGGAGCCGTTCCACACGTTGTCCAGCGCGGGCCATACCAGCGCGTCGATTTCGGCGAAGTTCACCACGCAGTTTTCAGGGGAAGGCTCCGCGTGCTCAAACGTGCTCTTCATCACCGCGTCCTGGAAGCCGACCGGACGGCCCGGCGTGCTTTCCTTGGCCCACAGCGCGATCTTTTCCGGATCGGTGTACCAACTGTTGAGCTGCGGCACCCAAAGGCCTTTGTGCAGCTCGATAACGTTGGCGGGGTTGATGATCCAATTGTGCAGCTTCAATGCGGATTCAAGGGATTTGGTGCTCTTGAAGATGATTAGCGATCCGCCATGGAAGAAGCTCTTATATTCCTTGTGAATGGGCAGAACGCCCACACCCCAGTTGAAATCCTCAGTCAGCGCGAGATCGGCGTGCGTCCAGGAACCCTGTATGCTCATCGCCACGCGGCGGGTTTGGAGCGCGGTCGCAGTGCCGGGCAGCGTAGAGGAGGCGGCGGGCGTTGGGTGAACGTGGTACACGTTGATCAGGTCTGCCACCTTCTGAATGGCTTCCGCCGCTTCCGGGCTGTTCAATCCGAAGGCTGCGCCGTCTTCGGTGAGGTACTTGCCGCCGTTGGACAGCACGAAGGGATACCAGCCGTTCCAGCCGGTGGACATCTGAATGCCGTACTGCTGAATGTCCTCCGGGTCGAAATCCGGATCCAGCGCATTGCGGCCCGAGCGATCGAACGTCAGCTTCTGCGCGACTTCGACGAACTCGTCCCATGTCCAGGCGTCCTCGGCCTTCGTGGGCGGAAGCTCCACACCGGCTTCAATGAAAAGGTCGGCATTGTACATCAGGCTCGGGCAAACGCTGGCCTGGTATGGGCCCGCGCTCTCGCTCTCCGACCATTTCCACCAGCAGTAATCCGCCACGTCGTCCGCGGAGACGCTGGGATCGAGTTCGGCGATCTCGTAATAGTTGTAGATGAGGCCGTCCTTGCCTAATTGGATCTTCCAGGGTCCGGAATAACACACGTCGGGCGCCTCGTTGGCGGCGATCATGGCGTTGAGCTTGGTTACAAAATCGTCCGGGATGTGCAGGCGTTCCACCTTGATGTTGGGATTCGCCTTCTCAAATTCCGTGATGGCGGTGTCCACGCCTTCCTTTTCCGCGCCGCTGCCCCAATATGCGAAGCGCAGATTCACGGTCTCCTCCGCGCTTGCGGTCAGGGCGAATCCGGCGGGCGTCAGTACGAACAGGACGACGAGCAGGGCGACGATCCGTTTTGACATAGCGGCAAACCTCCTCTTCCAACAGGAACAAAATGGGGATCAACGGGAATGCATCCGTTGATACCATGCTACCCCGCGCGGAGCGTCACCGCAACCCACCTTCTCTTCGGATGCTTGTCGTTTGTTCGGGATTCTCCTCACACCCTCATATTGCGCGTCGTGTCAGACGGCGGATTCCGCCGCCGGGACTTCCGCCCGGATACGCGCCGTCACGCGGCAGCCGCTGCCGGGCGCGCCGTCTATGTTGAGTCCGTACCCTTCGCCGTACATGAGCGCGATGCGGTTGTGCGTGTTGTATAAGCCGATGGACACGCGCTTGTCCGCCAAGATACGGGCCGCTTTATCCGGCGGGATGCCTTTACCGTTGTCCTCCACGACGGCAATCAGATCCGTTCCATCCAACCGCGCCCGGATGCGAATCTCCCCGCCGCCGCTCCGGCCGCCGAAACCGTGCAGTATACTATTCTCTAATAAAGGTTGCAAGAAGAGCTTGGGCACGAGGCAGTCCAGGCATTCCGGCGCGACGTCCCATTCCACATTGAAAAGGCCTTCAAAGCGCGAATGCATCAGGAACAGGTATTGCTCCAGCCATTCCATGTCCTCGCGCAGCGGCGTGACGGGGCGTGTGGAATCGCTTGTGTAGCGCAGCATACGCGAAAGCGTCACGACCAGCCGGCTGGCTTCCTTGCCGCGTCCCGCCAGTACGCTCCAGTTAATGACATTGAGCGTATTGTAAAGGAAATGCGGGTTGAACTGCATCATCAGCGTGGTTAGGCGCGCCTCCTGCTCGCCGATGCGCGCCTTGTAGTTTTCGTCGATCAGACGGCGAAGCGTCTCGCTCATGGCGTTGACGTTTTCGACCAGCGCGCTGAATTCGTCGCAGCGGGATTCGTCGATCCGCGCGGAATAATCGCCCGCCTTCACGGCGTCGACGCCTTGGCTGACGCTGCGGATGCGCCGGGTGAGCATACGTATGGAAAGACCTGTCGCCAGCAGCGTCGTCAGCGCCATCACCAGCATGATGCCCAGCATGTTGACGTACAGTCCGCGCGATAAGTCCTCCGCCAGCGCGTTCACCGAAAAGGCGGACACGGTGAGCCATCCCGTCCTCATCGACTGGTCATAGCACAGCGCCATCGGACTGCCGTCCGCTGCGACGCCCCGCAGCATTCCTGTGCCTGTCGACTGCATTTCGGGCAGATAGCCGGAAATATCAAGCGCTTCGCCGCCGGTGTAGACTAGCGTCTCCCCCTCCGGAGTCACCATACACACGACGCTTCCAGGCACAGCGGCGGCGGTCGCCTCCAAGCGATCCTTGAAATACGCCTCGTTGAGCATCACCATCAGCACGGCGTCCTGATCCGTTTCCAGCCGCCAGCCGATGCTGGAATCGTCCACATACCGCAGATTCAGCAGCCGGGCGCAGGCGAACGTCGACTTCCGGTGATGAAACGGCTCCATCGCCTTGGACGACAGCCAAGCGATACCGCCGTTTTTCTCCCATACGTCTTGGAACACGTCGCTCTGAAAAAAAACTCCGAACTGCGCCAAGCGCGTCCAATTCATCACATACGAATAAGCGGGTGTGATGATCTCCACCTGCTGAACGCTGGGCAGGCTGCCGAAATATTTGAGTAGGATTTTGTGGATGGCCTCCTCGGTTTCCCGGCGGTTCACCGGGTCGGACATCATCGGGTCGGAAAAGACCGTGAACAGTTCCCGATCGACCAGTATGTTCATCGACACATCATGCAGCGTCGCGAGATCCAATTCCGTGCGCTCGTTGTTGACGCGCAGCAATTGATACATGCTTTGGCGGGTGGTTTCCGTGAGCGTTTCCCGACTGCGCAGGTAGAATTGACGCGCGAGCAGGCATTGCGGCGCGAGCGAGAGCAGCAGGATCACGACGAGCGTCTTTACGCGAATACTGAGCCGTTTCGTCCACCGTTCCATCCATTGTTTCGCCCATCGCTTCACCGAGCGATCTGTCCGTCGCGTGATTCTTAATGGAAACCGAAGGGGAACGCGGCGTCGAACGCGGTCAACCATGATACGCGCCATCCTGTTCCACCGGGGTGTTTCTGCGGTATTGATCCGGCGTGATCCCATAATGCTTCTTGAAGGTTTTCGTAAACGTGGCTGCGTTCGGGTAGCCTACGCGACGGCCCACCGCCGCGGCGTAATGCCGCGTTTCCCGGAGCAGTTTCGCCGCCCGCGCCATTCTAAGTGCGGTCAGATAGTCGGAGAACGTCATCCCCACGATCGCCTTGAACTGTTCGGAAAAATAGGTAGGGTTATAATGGAACTTCGCCGCCGCGGCGGAGAGCGTCACATCCTGGTGATAGTGCGCTTGGAGCCATGCGAGGGCCTCGCCAAACACGCCGTCCCGGGCTTTGCGGCCCGACAGCGCGTCCGCGGCGGCGTCCAGCAGATGCAATGCCGTTCGTTCCGCCTCATCGACGGAATTGCATTCCAATAACGCGCTGTCCGCTTGGGCGAGTGCGGCATGGGCGTCAGCTTTCGCCAATGGAAGCCCCGAAAACAGGTTTAGGAAGAGATACAGGAGGGTTTCTTTGTAGCGACTGGGCAGCATGCGCGAGTTGCGCAACGCGTTCAGCGATTCTCGGAGCCGTCCGTGCGCGCTGTCGCGGTTCCCGGACGTCAACAACGCCGACAGCTCGCGGGCGGTCTCCGCGCGGAGTTCGCTGTGACGCAGGATAAAAACGGATTGATGCGGCGGCAGTTCGATTAACGCCGAAGTCGGTTCGTAAAACCGCATGGCGGCGGCTGTGCGCGCGGCGTTGTAGACGTGGGGCAGCCGATCCAGGAAATCCATATTCGCCCAGGATACCCCGACTGCGCAATCCGGGCTGCCCGCATTGTGCAGCATCCGCGCGACGCCCGCCAAGGCGTTCCGAGCCGACGGCCACGTCGCTGGCTCGCACGTCGCCACTGCGACCAATGCCCCTTCGTCCACGGGCGATACGGATACCGCTGCCGGGCCGAACATCTTCAATTGCGCCCGCAGATCGAACTGCGCGGCCTGACGTGCTTCCGGGGACGGCCATCGCCCGCCTGGCAGCGTCACCGCGACGAACCCGGACGGACCCGCACCAAACAGCGTCCGCATTTCGTCGCGATCTCGCAGCGGCAGATCGTCTGTCAGGAACAGGTACATGTGATTTTCCACCGTATCCAAACTGAGCGGCGCGGGCGTCTCCAAACGGGATTCCATGCGGCGCAGGCATTCCAACAATTCTTCGGTCGATACGGGCTTGAGCAGATAATCGTCCGCGCCCAATGCGACGCAGCGTTTGGCGTAATCGAACCGATCGTACGCGCTGAGCGCGGCGATGCGCATATCGGGCCAAGCGATCTTCGCCCGCTCAATGAACGATAGGCCGTCCATCTTGGGCATGCGTATGTCCGTGAGCGCTAGGTCGATGCGCACGGAAGACAGCAGACGCAGAGCGTCTTCGCCATTCTCCGCCTCAAAGAGCAGATAATCTGGTTTCAGCGTTCTCAAGAGCGCGGACATCCCGTTGCGGTGCCCGGCTTCGTCGTCCACGATCAACAGTCGGTACATACCCATCCCCTTCCTGAATAAGACGAGACGGGGGATGAAATTCATTCGGGTCGGGAAGCTTCCGGAGCGCAGCGGGCGGAATACGTCCCAATTTCTATACTGTGTATGTATCTGTTACCTTTTGACCGCCAAACTCAACCTTCAGTTACACGTTGAATAGCGAAGAACCATTTTTCTCAAAAATCCGGACAGACTAACGGACGCTGAGAAAGCGAAACAGGAAAGAACCCCTTCGGGGTTCTGCAGATACGCGCCCGCTTCACGCTGCACGCCGCTACT
>JAISBH010000245.1 GCA_031266295.1 Oscillospiraceae bacterium
CCTGATCCATGAACATCTGGTGATACAGACCCTTCTTCTCCAGCAGTTCAGCGTGCGTGCCTCGCTCGGCCACGCGCCCGTCGTCCAGCACGATTATCTGATCGGCATGGATAACCGAAGATATGCGGTGCGCGATGATGAACGTCGTGCTCGAGGTAAATTGTTGGTTGCGGCTGGCCAATCCTTGCTGGATATCAGACTCGGTCTCCATATCGACCGCCGAGGTCGCGTCATCCAGCACCAGTATCTTCGGATCATACGCCAGCGCGCGCGCTATAGAGACGCGCTGCTTCTGACCGCCGGACAACCCAAGGCCGCGCTCACCGACGACGGTGTCCCATCCCTGAGGCAGCTTCTCAATAAAATCGTGCGCCTGCGCGATCCTCGCTGCGGATTCGACAGCGTCCATATCCAATCCTGGCTGGCCGAACGCTACGTTCTCGCGTATCGAGTCAGAGAACAGGAAGGTATCCTGCATCACGAACCCGATCGATCGGCGCAGATTATGTAGCCGTTGCTTCCTAACATCAACTCCGTCGACCATCACGCTGCCAGAGCGGATGTCGTAGAACCGCGCCAGCAGATATACCAGCGTCGTCTTGCCGCTGCCCGTCGCGCCCATTATCGCAACGGTCTCGCCTGGTTTAGCCTCCAGGCTGACGCCGCGCAATACTACTTGCTCGCGGTAGGCGAACGTCACGTCGTCCAGTTTTACATGGCCGAGCCGGACGGACGGTTCCTCTATCTCGGGCGGATCCTTGACCGTCGCGCCCAGATCCAGGTAGTAGAACAGCTTCTCCGCCGAAGACAGCCCTTGCGCATACACGTTAACAAAGTTGGCCAACATGCGCAGCGGGTTGACCAGAACCCACACATATCCCGTCGCCGCAATGAGCGATCCAAGATCCAGCGTCCCACGCTCAACCAGCCAGCCGCCGCACAGAAGCAGCATCGGCACGGCCAGACTGCTGAGGAAGTCCATCACCGGGTTGAAGTTGGACCAGATATGCGTCGCGTTCATGTGCAGGTTGCGAACCTTCTGATTGTCCTTCTCGAACTGAGCGCTCTCATACGGTTCACGCGCGAAGGCCTTCACCACGCGCACGCCCGCTATATTCTCCTGGGTGCGCGTGTTCAGCACTGCGTTCTGCTCGCGTACGGCCGCGTGTGCCGGACGGATCTTCTTATTGAAGAAGTACGCGAACACAGACAGCGGGATAGCGGCCGCAAGCGTGACCGCCGTGAGCAGCCAGCTGATCGAACCCATGAATATCAGTGCGCCGATGAACACGAACGCTTGCTCACACATCGTCTGACAGAAGTTCATTATGAAGTTGCGCACACCCTCCAGATCGCCAGTCATTCGCGACATGATCTCGCCGATCCGGTGCGTATCGTAGAACGAGTGGCTTTGCGCCTGGAGTTTGGCGTACAGGTCGGTTCTCAGCTGATAGATGGTATCCTGGGATACGCGTTCGAATAACATTCCGCGGTTGTACAGCAGGAACAGTCGGATAACGGTCAACCCCATCAGCAGCCCACCCAACCTCCACATCAGCGTGAAATCACGGTTGGGGATGACGTTGTTCACGACCTCGCGCGTTATCAACGGGAACAGCAGCCGCAGCAGCTGGCCGATCAGCATCATGACTACGCCGACCGCCATTCGCTTGCGGTAAGGGCTTAGCCGCTCGAATATCCGTACGAGCATCCCCTGAGGTTTTCGGATTCGGAAGTTGAAACGCGATGGTCGTCGTGACGCGTTTGTCTCCATCGAATGATTACCTTCCTTCGCCAGTCAACCCGGATAATTTGTACTCTATCGAGTCCGTCAACGCGCGCCAGCACGCCTCCATTATATTCCGTGACACGCCCACAGTACCCCAGACCGCCGCGCCATCCGTCGATTCGATGCTCACCCGCACCGTCGAGCCGGTGCCGCCGCTGTCTATCACGCGCACCTTGAAATCCACCAGCCGTACCTCCGCCAGTTCCGGGTAGAAGACGCTCAGCGCCTTCCTCAGCGCTTGATCCAGCGCGTCAACCGGGCCGTCTCCTTCCGCCGCCGTGATCTCCTTGCGCCCGTTCACCGCGATCTTGATGTAAGCCTGCGCGCCGCCGGTGGACCACGGCTGCTCGCAGAACACTCGGAAGTCTAACGCCTCGAAGTGAGGTTCCGCCCTGCCTAGCAGGCGCAGCGCCATCAGCCGGAACGATCCCTCCGCCCCCTCGTACACGTACCCCGCCTGCTCGCTTCGCTTCATCTGCTCCACAATATCCGTCACGCGCGGATCGTCGCGGGTTAGATCGGGCGCGATGTCCAGCAGCTGTGCCATTAACGCTGTGCGTCCCGCCTGGTCGCTTATAAGCAGCCGCCGATTGTTCCCTACGCGCGAGGGATCGATGTGCTCGAAACTGCGGTGATCCTTGCGCACGCCGTCGGTATGCATACCGCCCTTGTGCGCAAACGCGCTCGCGCCGACATACGGCGTACGCGGCGGCACCTCCAGGTTCATGATGTCCGCGATAAACCGCGCCGTCCGCGTCAGCGCGGGCAGCCTCTTCTCGCAGCTGGTCTCAAGGTTCATCTTCTCCGACAGTGCGGGCAGAATGCTGCATAGATCGGCGTTGCCACACCGTTCGCCCACGCCGCAGAACGTGCCGTGCACAATGGCCGCGCCCGCCTCGACCGCGCACAGCGTGTTCGCTACAGCCGTGCCAGTGTCGTTGTGACAGTGAACGCCAATCGGCGCGTCCCACTCCAGCGCGGCGGCGCGCACAATCTCGGCGGCGCGCCATGGCAGCGTGCCGCCGTTTGTGTCGCACAGTATCACCGCTACCGCGCCGCCGCGCAAGGCAGCCCTTACGCACTCGCGCGCGAACAGCGCGTCCTGGCTATACCCGTCGAAATAATGCTCTGCGTCGAAGTGCACCGTCCGTCCCCGTTCAGTCAGGTACCTGACAGATTCCTCGATCATCAGGAGATTCCGTTCGGGAGGGACGCGCAGCACGCCACGTACATGGAACAGCGACGCCTTGCCGAACAGCACGATTGTGTCCGTCTTGGCCTTGAGCAGCGCGGCAAGTCCCGCGTCATTTTCGACAGCGGAATCCGCGCGCCGGGTTGCGCCGAACGCCGCGAGTTTTGCGTGATTTAGCGCCGGAGGATCGGCAAAAAACGCCGCGTCCTTTGGATTCGCCGTCGGATTGCCGCCCTCGACGATGTCTACGCCCAAGCGATCCAGTTCCCGCGCGACACGTTCCTTGTCCTCAACAGAGAAACTGACGCCCTCCGACTGCGCGCCGTCGCGCAGTGTCGTATCAAGAACCGTTATAGCTCGCCGCATGTTAAAAGGACATCAGCGTTCATGATCGAGTCCAAGCTCGGCCTCCAACAGCGTAACGGCACGCTCAATCAGCCGATCGCAAGGCCGCACATCCATCGGCGGCATCGGATCGGCGCGGCTGGTCAGCCCCAGCAGTCTCATGCAATTCAGCGTGCCTTCCGCCTGTTCAAACGGTTCGCCCACGCGGCGTACCGATTCATAAATCGCCTGCTTGCGTTCCGGCGTCGGCGCCCCTTCGCCTCCATTAATCCATCCCAACACGATGGACGCGCCCACTACCGCGCCGCATACCTCGCGCATCTGTCCGACGCCGCCGCCCAGCCCTGCGCCAAGCCGCGTTGCCTGACTCTCATCAAGACCCATATCCCGCGCAAAGGCTATCAGCACACCCTGCGCACAGTTATAACCCTGTCTATGACAGTCGACCGCGCGCATCGCCCGGCTCGGCTCGCGCGAAGCGACCAAAACCGCCTCGGTTAACTCAGTACTATCCATTATCCTTAATAATTCTCGTTGTTGATCTGGAAGTATGCCTGCGCGTGCTTGCATACCGGGCATACGACTGGCGCATCCGTGCCGGCATGGATATGCCCGCAGTTCGTACAGATCCACGTTTGGGACTGGTCGCGGTGGAACACCACGCCCTGCTTGATGTTGTCGGCCAGTTTGAGGTAGCGTTCCTCATGGCGCTTCTCAATGGCGGCGACGCCCTCCATCTGCGCAGCGATGGCGTTGAAACCTTCTTCACGCGCGGTTTGCGCGAATCCGGAGTACATGTCCGTCCATTCGTAATGCTCTCCCGCGGCCGCGTCGAGCAGGTTCACGTCGGTCTTGGGGATAGAACCACCGTGCAGAAGCTTAAACCACAGCTCGGCGTGTTCCTTTTCGTTGCCCGCCGTCTCGGTGAAGATATTGCCGATCTGAACCAGGCCGTCCTTCTTGGCCTGGCTTGCGTAGTAGCTGTATTTCGTATACGCCTGCGCCTCGCCCGCGAACGCCGCCATAAGGTTAGCCCAGGTCTTGGTGCCTTGCAGATCCGCCATGTCACCCTCCTAATCGTCGCTGTCATCGTCCAGTATCTATAGTGGAATATCCTGTCCGGAATTATCCCACCCGCGATATTTTACACCTAACGAAGGATGAGCGCAAGGCGGCGGAGCATCCAACTCCAAAAAGACAGCCGCGCCGGATCTTTTCTCCGGCGCGGCTATTAGCATGGCTTCCAGTGATAGTTACTTGTACATATTATCCCACGCCGCGATCTTTTCCTCCATGACTGCCTGGCCGCCATCGCGCATGTACTGATCGCGCAATTCGTGGAATACCTTCAGGCAATCCTCAGGCGCGGCCATCGTCGCCTTGGTTAGCAGCTCGCGCTTGAACGCGGTCAGCGACGTGTTGTACTGCGCGTCAGCGGTAAGGATTACATCGAAGTGGAAGTTCGTTACCAGCGGATCGATTGCAGCGACGTCGAACATCGCCTCGAATTTATCCGCGTAGTTTTGATATGAGTAAGACTGCGCCTTTATCAACAGCGATGGATCGGAGAATTCCTGCCCGTTTGTCAGCAGCGTATAGTCGATGTTTTGCATACTGTCGAACTTGGTCTCGTCCGTCACGTCCAGCAGGATCGGCACGCCTTCCTCGTCCAGCTCGTGATGCTTGCCTTCCTCGCCGTTCTGCAGGAAGTACAGCGTATCCAGATCGGTCAGCCAATCCAGGTACATCACTGCCGCCTCGGGATTCTTGGCGTAAACAGGGATAAAGTTGAATATCCCGTTGGGCGCGTACATCGCGTGATAGTACTTGGCCGGATCGGTCACGGACTCAAACGCGTTTACCGATACCAGGTCGGCTTCGGGTTCAAACGCGTTCAGCGTGCCCAAGATGCCCGGCGATACGCGGATCGGGTGATCGTAGTTGTAGGTATAGCCGCCAGCCTGACCCGCCGCGACCGCCTTGGTATGCGTCTCGTTATTATCCAGTGCGAAGTCCGGCGACACCAAGCCCTCGTTGTACAGCTTGTTTAAGAACAGCACGTAGTCGTCGTAGCCATCCCACAGGATGTCGGGCACGGTCGCCAGCGTCTTTGCATCGAGGCTAGAGATATACGACAGCATCAGGTGGTTGTGGGTCGTAAGGTCGTAGTTGAACGCGTAAGGAACCAGGTTCTCCACATTCCCCGGATTCTGATCGCGGAACGCCACTAGCGCGTTATAGAATTCTTCCTTGGTTTCGGGCACCGACAGACCCAGCTTATCCAGCCAGTCTTTGCGCAGGAAGAATCCGTTCGTCGCCAGCACGACGCGCTTGGCTGGCACGGCGTATTGACCACCCTCGAATATGCCGAACTTGAGCAGGTCTTCACCCAGGTATTCCTTGATGCCTTTGCCGTACTCGTTGAGCAGATCGGTCAGCTCAATGACGCCGCCCTGCTGCACGTAGTTCGTGATTACCGACTCCGTATATGTAAAATGGATGTCGGCTGCGTCTCCCGAGGCCATCAGCACGTTGAGCTTATCGATTTCCTCGCTGCGCGGGATCGGGATAAACTTGACAGTTATGTTGCGCGGATCGCCGAAATCCTTCTGGATCCAATCAGTCCACCAGTTGTTGTCCACCGGCGTTTGTCCCGTTGCTCCCCGGTCGAAGACTGCCACCTTCAACGTGATCGGCTGGTCGTACCGGAACGGCGCGACTTCTTCGGCCGCCGCGAACGACAGCAGCGACAGGCACATCATCAGGCACAGAACCAATGATACCATTCTCTTCATACTCCAGTTGCCTCCCTGTTTTATTTATTCCTTAACGGCGCCGATCATCACGCCCTGCACGAAGTACCTCTGCAGGAACGGATACACTATCAAGATAGGCACCGTCGCGAACACAATAGCCGCGGACTTGATCGTATCGGACAGCACTGCGTTCCGTCCGCCCTCGATCATGTTTACCTCTGTATCCGTGCTGTTGAACACCACCTGGTACAGCTTCATCTGCAGCGTGTAATACTGGGTGGAGTTGATGTAGTAGCGCACATCCGCGAACGTGTTCCAGCGCGATACCGCGTAGAACAGGCTCAGCGTCGCCAGCGCCGGCACGGACAGCGGCAGTGCTATCTTCCACAGTACGGTGAAATCCCCTCCTCCGTCGATCATCGCGGATTCCTCCAGGCTGGCCGGTATGCTGCTGAAGAAGTTGCGCAGTATGATCGTGTTGTATGTGGATATCAGTATCGGTAGCAGCAGCGACAGCGGCCTGTCCACCAGTCCGAGCGTCTTGATCCATAGATACTCCGGGATGATGCCGCCCGAGAAGTACATGGGGATCAATATGAACAGCATCAGACCCTTGCGGCCCGGCAAACGCGCCTTGCACAGCGGATACGCCAGCAGCACGCTCCCTGTCATCGCCAGCACGGTATAGCTCATGGTCAGCGCGATGGAGAACACCAGCGCGCGCTGCATGCTCTTATCCATGAACACGGACGTATAGGCGTTGAAGTTGAAGTCCTTCGGCCAGAACGTCACCTTGCGGGCGAGCACGGCGTCGCGTCCCGACATCGACAGCGCTAGTATGTGCAGCACGGGTATCACGCAGATCGCTACGCTGGCGATTACCACCGCGTATATGATTACGCTTGAGAACCCATACCGCTGCGCGTTCAAGCGGCCGCCGGAACGCCTCGGGGTTCTTTGAGGCTGAACACCGTTTACCATAGCCCATCCTCCCCCAACCGCTTCGCGCCGATATTAGCCGCCAGCAGGAACAGCATGTTCACCACAGAACCGAACATCCCCACCGCCGTCGCGAATGAGTACCGCGCGTTACGCAGACCCATCTTGTATACGAACGTGGATATGACCTCCGCCACGTTCAGCACCATGTCGTTGGCCATCACGTACGGCCGTTCAAACCCGATGGCGACCATCTGTCCCAGGCGCAGTATCAGCATTACGACGATCGTCGGCATTATGCACGGCAGCGTCACATGGATTATCCGCCGCCAGCGTCCGCATCCGTCCACCTCAGACGCTTCGTACAGATCCGTGTTGACCGCCGATATAGCCGCCAGGTAGATGATCGTGCCCCAGCCGGCGCTCTGCCATATCCCCACCGCGACGTATACGATCGTCCAATTCGTCTCGTTCATCAGGAAATTCGCGTTGCGGCCCAGAAGTTTGGACGCTACTTGGTTCGCCATGCCCGTGCTGCCGAATATCTGCGTGACGATGCCTCCAATGATTATCCACGACAAAAAATGAGGCAGGTATAATATCGTCTGCGATATGCGCTTGATCGTCAGCGAACGCATCTCATACAGAAACACCGCCAGTATTATCGGCATCGGGAACCCGAACGCCAGATCCAGCGCGTTTAGTATGACTGTGTTCTTCAGCGCGAGCCAGAACTTGGGGTTTGTGAATATTTCCTGGAATACCTTTGTGCCTACCCACGGGCTGGCCCACATGCCCTTGAACATATTGAAGTTTTTGAACGCAACCTGAAGTCCCATCAGCGGCGCGTACCGGAATACGGCGTACTGAATAAGCGGCAGCGCGAGCATCAGGTACAACATGCGGCTACGGTAGATGCGTTTCATCAACGAACTACGATAAAAACGCCGCCGCGCGGTGGGTGAAGCGGTGGTCATGCCGACACCTCCTGCGAGCGATAGAAAAATCAGGAATGATTTTTATTGCATTATACACCTATCTTCGACAATAGTCAATGACAATTTATTCGAGTTTCATAAAGGCAACGTCTCTTGCGCCCTTATATATTTATATGACTGCATCTATTCAACCCCGCCCGGCAAGAGCAACAGCAACTGAAGTTCAAAGCTGTAATAAAATGAAAACAAGGGACACGGCTTCCGCCGCATCCCGATTAAACAAGATTACCGAAAGACGCTGTTTTCGGCGTGCATTAATATGAAGCGATGCAGTTACCCCGCGTTAACTAAACGCCGTTATTCGGTTCAGGCCGCAACCCCTATGCGAACGTCCTTGAGAACCGGCATTCATACAACCCCTTTAGAATCAGCGAACGATCCCTTGAACGATTTCCGCCGCCGAATAAGGCGAGCACAGCGGAACGGCGGTTAAGGCGTCAAGATGAACCCGCGTTATATCTCGCCGACATCCACCCATGCGCACCGCTGGCTGGACAGTTCAACCGCGTCCATAATCTGCGCGACCGCCACGCCATCCGCGAAGTTAGGCGCGCACGGCCGCCCTTGAGACGCACACTGCACAAATTCGTACAGTTCATGAACGAACGTCTCCGGGAATCCAATCACGTGACCGGCCGGCCACCACTTGTCCCAGTAAGGATGAACGCCCTCGGAGACCTGTATCATCCGCCAGCCCTGTTCGCCTGGCTCATCCTCGGCGCTAAAGTACCACAGCTCATTCATCCGCTCAAACTCAAACTTCAGCGAGCCCTTCTCACCGTTCACCTCTATGCGCATGTCGTTCTTATGCCCTTGTGCGAACCGCGTCGCCTCGAACAGCCCCATCGCGCCGTTTTCGAAACGGGCGATGAACGAGCTGGCGTCGTCAACGTCCACTTTGGCACGAGGCGCGTCGGCGCTCGCCTTGCCCGACAGGCCGGCCATGCGCTCGACGACGGGACGTTCCTTAACGAACGTAGTCAGCGATCCGACAACTTCGGCTATGTCGCCGACAAGGTAACGCGCCGCGTCGATCACGTGCGCGCATAAATCGCCCAGCGCGCCGCTGCCGCAGACCGTCTTATCCAGCCTCCACACCTTCGGAAAGTCTGGATCAATGATCCAGTCTTGCAGGAAACTGCCACGGCAGTGAAATATCTTGCCGATCTTTCCGTCGTCAATCAGCTTCTTGGCAAGCGCCAGCGCGGGCGCAAAGCGGTAATTGAATCCAATCTGGTTCGCTACCCCGGCCTTCTCGGCGGCCTCCTGCATCAACCGCGCGTCCGCAGTAGTCAGTGCGAGCGGCTTTTCGCAGAATACGTGCTTACCCGCCTGAGCCGCCGCGATTGCGATGTCGCGATGCACGTTTGACGGTGCGGTGATGTCGATCGCGTCGACATCGTCGCGCGTGACCAGCTTCTTCCAATCGGTTTCGATCTCCTTGAACCCTAGCGTCTCTGACGCCTGTTTGACCCACACCGCATCGCGTCCGCACAGTACGGCGCGCTCTACTGGTACATCCGTTTCAAAGAACATTGGCAGCCGCGCCAGTGCGTTCGAGTGTGCCTTACCCATGAATTTATACCCAATCAACCCAAAACGCATCGGTTTCATGCCGACCCCTCCATTCATCAAACCCAACGGCTATATATAAGATTCGTTTCACATTATTGTAACACCAGTCAGCGGGAATGGAAAGCCCCGGCGGCGAATTACCTGATTGAATTGGAGTATTGAACAGGGATTATGAAATGAAGGAGACATTGCATGGCAAACGAGCTAATCCATTTGGAAAACGATTACAGCGAATGCGCGCATCCGGCGATACTGGAACGGATCGCGAGGGAGAACACAACGTCCCGATCAGGCTACGGCGTAGACGACGCGTGCGATTCGGCCGCAGCCAAGATACGCGGGTTGATCGGACGCGATGACGCAGATGTGCACTTCCTAATAGGCGGAACGAGTGTGAATTTGATCGCGCTGGCAGCGTTCCTGCGCCCGCATGAGGCAATCATATGCGCCGAGCAGGCGCATATCAACGTCCACGAGACCGGCGCGGTCGAGGCCAGCGGACACAAACTGCTGACCGCCTCGACGACGGATGGGAAACTGACTCCGGAGCTGGTCGAGCTGCTCTATTCCAAGCAGACGGATGAACACATGGTGAAACCGCGGCTGGCTTACATCTCCAACGCGACGGAACTGGGAACCGTTTACACCGCCGATGAACTGCGCAAGCTGCGTGGATGCTGCGACGCGCTAAATCTGCTGCTCTACATGGACGGCGCGCGGCTTGGCTCCGCGCTGGCTGCATCGGATCTCGAGTGGACGCATTTGCCGCGATATCTGGATGCGTTCTATATAGGCGGGACGAAGAATGGCGCGCTGTTCGGCGAGGCGATGGTTATCATCAACGATGCGCTGAAGCCTGACTTCCGCTACCTGATCAAGCAGCGCGGCGGTATGCTGGCCAAAGGTTTCCTACTGGGGCATCAGTTTGACGTATTGTTCGAGGACGACCTGTTCCTCAGCCTGGCCCGGCACGCTAACAGGATCGCCGACGGGCTGCGCGCGGCGCTGGTGGCGAAGGGCGTTCGTTTTCTCGTTGAAACGCAGACAAATATGTTGTTCCCGATATTGCCGAACGAGTGGGTCGCCAAGTTACGTAAGCGGTTCGCGTTCCACGACGCAGAGAGGATATCAAATACCGAAACGGCGGTGCGACTGGTGGCAAGCTGGGCTTCGCCGGAGAGTATCGTTGATGAATTCGCTGCTTGTGTAAACCAACTATAATTACACGGTTGACTTAGCGCAGACAAAGGCATACAATCATCCCGGCAATAGACGCTGAACAATAATTGTTGAGGTGATTGCATGGTCAAGACAACCAGCCGCAAGCCGGCGAACATAGCCAAGCCGTTCGCCGTGATTCGAATAACGCGCGTCGCGTTGGCTGCGGCGATGGTCGTTATAGCGACGTTCATACGATTCCCGCTGGGGTTTGCGCCGGTGATGTTCACGGCGCAGGTATACATGGTGTTGACCGTTGGGCTGCTGTTAGGCGCGATGGACGGCATGTTCGCGCTGACTGTGTACCTGCTGATCGGACTGATGGGGATGCCTGTATTCTCACGTGGCGGCGGATTCAGCACGCTTGCCACGCCGGAGGGTGGATACCTGCTGGGCTTCGTCGCGGCGGCGGGCATATCTGGTTTGATCAGCGAAATGACGCTGACGAAGGAGCCGTATTGGGAATTCATCGCGGCGTTCACGGGTGCGGCGGCCTGCTATGCGATCGCGCTGCCGTTCATCGCCATTCAGCAGGCGGCGCTGGGCAATCCAGTTGCGGTGGGGAGGCTGTTTGCGGTGTACTTCCTCGCGTTCCTGCCGTTAGACGCGGTGAAGGCCGCGTTGGCCGCTCTGACGGCAAGGGGACTGCGCCACGCTGCACCGTCTCTTTTCGCTCGCTGACACAAATCATGAAGGAATCCTTCCCCGCGCCGCGAATTATAACAATATAACTCCAGATAACATAACGAGGGGGTTTTGCCATGCGCATCATATTCAGCGCGAAGAATTACGACGCGTCGCAGAGACTGCGCGCAAGGATCGAGCGCAAGATCGACAAGCTGTCCCGGTATTTCCTTCAGGATGTCGAGGCGCGGGTGCGCCTGTCCGCTGAACACGTTGGCCATAAGGGTTGCGAGATAACGATACCATTCGATGGCGGCGTGCTGCGAGCGGAGGATTACACGGACGATATGTACCAGTCGGTGGACGTCGCGCTGGCGAAGATAGAGCGCCAAATCCACCGTCACCGCACGCGCCTGGAAAAGCGGCTGCGTGTGGACGCGTTCAAGTCCGAGGAAGGCGAATTCATAGACGAGTATCCCGCCGAAGAGCCGGAGGCGCGGTATGTATCGCGCACGAAGCAGTTCCCGATCAAGCCGATGGTCATTGAAGACGCTATCGAGCAGCTTGACATGCTGGGACACGCGTTCTTCGTGTTTGTGAACAGCGACACCAGTCAAACCTGCGTGCTGTACAAGCGCAAGGATGACAGCATCGGAATGCTTGAGCCGGAGGCGTAACATGCCCGGCGTCAATTATAACCGCACGCGCAAGGCGTGCTATATTAGTTTCATCGTGCAGGCAGTAGTTAACAACCTCGCGCCGATGCTGTTCCTAACGTTTCAGCGTGAGTTCGGCGTCACGGTTGAGCGAATAGGCGCGTTGATCGCGTTGAACTTCATCACGCAGATGACTGTCGACGCGCTGGCGGTAAAGTACGCGGCGCGGATAGGCGTCCGTCCATTGGTGCTGGCCAGCGAGTTGTGCGCGGCGCTTGGGCTGATAGGTTTAGCGATATTCCCCAGGATACTGCCCAGGCCGTTTGCGGGACTGTGCATGGCGACGATATTGGGCGCGATAGGCGGCGGACTGATTGAGGTGCTGGTCAGTCCCATCCTTGAGAGTCTGCCCAGCGGCGACAAAGCTGCGTCTATGAGTTTCCTGCATTCATTCTACTGTTGGGGGCAGGCTGGAGTAGCGCTGATGAGCGCCGCGTTCTTTTTCATGTGCCCGCCCAGCGCATGGCCGGTGCTGGCGATTATCGGGGCGTGCGTTCCAGCGGTGACGTTCGTATTGTTCCTGCGCGCGCCGTTCGCGGCGCTGCCTGGAGACGCGCAGCCTATATCGATTAAGCGGCTTGTTAGGAACAGGCTGTTCCCGCTGCTGTTTGTAATGATGGCGGCGTCGGGCGCGTCTGAGATAGCGATGGCGCAGTGGGCTTCTTATTTTGCCGAAACGGGGTTGGGCGTGACCAAGTCGCTGGGGGATTTGTTGGGGCCGTGCGCGTTCGCGATAGCGATGGGTGTAACGCGCGCATGGTACGGAGTGAAAGGCTCAAGTGTAAATTTGGTGAAGGCGCTGTCGGTCAGCGCAGCCGCGTGTGTGGGATGCTATCTATTGGCGGCGCTGTCGGGGAATCCGTTCATGTCGCTGGTTGGGTGCGCGTGCTGCGGATTTACGGTCGGGTTGATGTGGCCGGGAATGCTGAGCTTGTCGGCGAGAAGGATGCCCGAGGGTGGAACCGCGCTGTTCGCGGCTTTAGCGCTAGGCGGGGATACGGGATGTACGCTGGGACCGCTGCTGGTCAGCGCAGTGGCGGGCGCGGTCGATCGTGGCGTGTTGACCGGAATAGGTCAATCCGGGCTGAAAACCGGTCTATTCTCAGCTATTCTATTTCCGATAATCCTAATAGCAGGTACACAATTGTTAAGAGTCAATGAAAGCAAACCCTCGCCAAAACAATAGCGCAAGTTCGCCGGAAGTGCACGTCATGCCGTTAAAGTTTTCCATGGATTCACGATGAACTTTCGCCGCTCACCGACGAGGGAAGGCCCCTTTACGGTCTGCTGACTGGATGAGCGCCTCGGCGCCCACCGCTAAGCAAGTCGACGTGAGCGGCGAAAAGACGCGTGAAGATACGTGGATTTTATGCATCAAGCAGCGTATTTCATGCTTGACAAACGGGCGCGCATCAGTTAAGCTATACGAGTCGCGAATGGATTGGACAACGCCTCCCAACGGAGTCTGGATTGTCCAGGGCGGGGGAGCATAGCTCAGTTGGGAGAGCATCTGCCTTACAAGCAGAGGGTCACAGGTTCGAGCCCTGTTGTTCCCACCATGCACCCGATGCTTGGTATGATGTTTGTTAAGTAGCCGTCGCGAGTTTTATGGCCACGGCCCAGTAGCTCAGTTGGTTAGAGCGCCAGCCTGTCACGCTGGAGGTCGAGGGTTCGAGCCCCTTCTGGGTCGCCACACTCGCCTTGGTAGCTCAGTCGGTAGAGCAGTAGACTGAAAATCTACGTGTCGGTGGTTCAATTCCGCCCCAAGGCACCAATTGCTGCGGTAGTAGCTCAGTGGTAGAGTGCGACCTTGCCAAGGTCGAAGTCGCGAGTTCGAATCTCGTCTACCGCTCCAATATCATTAATCGTGCGGGGTTGTTGGTTTTGTATTGTTAGGCATATCTCGCGAAGTGCTGACGTACAATCGACAGTCCCGTGTGATGTATAGGGCGCCATAGCCAAGTGGTAAGGCGAAGGTCTGCAAAACCTTTATTCCCCAGTTCGAGTCTGGGTGGCGCCTCAACAGTCAAACGGTGTGAAAATGACGATTTTCCCTGAAGATTCAGGAAAAGTCGTCATTTTTGTGTTATGTTGCTTGACGCCTATAATTCACAACAGATTCACGGCAGATTTTCGTCGTTCGCTAAAGTGAGTTACGAGGCCTTCCTTACGATCCTCTGCCCGAGTGTGCTCGGTTTTGCACAGAGCCGCAGCTGACGACGGTCGGCGAATCGACAATGCAAACCGCTGCAAGAACCGACGCGCGCGGCAAAAACTCATCGCGAATCTATACGAATTTTATACTTCAAACGGTATAAAAACCACAAAACAATGATTTATTGGCGTCTTTTGCTAGGCAATACAGAACCGGCATTGTTGCGGTAAGCTTCAATATGGCTTGCATTAATCACAGTCCTTAACCTACCGATTCGCTCATAGAATAAACCGGCATTTTATATTATTCCGGGAGGTAGGATATGGCCCCGCTGCTCAGCGTAATAGTTACAGTCCATAATAAAGCTCCGTTCATCAAACGCTGCGCGTTAAGCGTGCTCAATCAGACGTACCACGACCTAGAATTAGTCATCGTGGATGACGGCTCGACCGACAACAGCGATAGATTGTGCGATATGATCCAAGCCGAGGATCCCCGCGTACGCGTGATCCATCAGGATCAGTTGGGCG
This sequence comes from Oscillospiraceae bacterium, assembly GCA_031266295.1. Lineage (GTDB taxonomy): Bacteria > Bacillota > Clostridia > Christensenellales > Aristaeellaceae > BNUH01. The sequence goes on from JAISBH010000245.1 coordinate 14,838, forward strand.
TGGTAACCGCGCGCCGGAATGGAACAGACTCCGCGCTTGGCGAATATATTCACCATGTAGATGGTGACGACTGGTTAGAGCCTAACATGGAGTCCGCGCTGACGTCCGCGCTGCTGGATACAGGCGCTGACGTCGCGTTGACTGGTTACATCGACGAGCGCAACGGCAAACACTGGCCTGCCGGCACGATTCCTAGCGGCGTATACTCACGCGCGGAATTGGAGAGGAACGTGTTTCCATATATGATAGCATCGCATGGCGAGGGTACGATGGGGTTGTACTCCTCACTGTGGACCAGCGTAATGCGCAAGTCGCTGATCGCGCCGATACTGCACGGCGTCGACCCGGCGCTGAAACGCGGCGAGGACTCGCTATGTCTGTATCAGGCCGTAACGCAGGCGCGCGGTGTGGTAATACTGGATGGATCGTATTACCATTACTGCGTCAACCCTTCGAGTGTGACTGCCCGCCCCTTGCCCGGCCATTACAGCAACCTCGAGCGGCTGATGAATGGGTACCTGTCCTCTCCATTGGCGGGGATACAGTCAGTCAAGCGGCAGCTTCCCAACAAATTCTGGTATCATGTGCTGCATGGCGATTTGCTCGCACATAGATCCGGCAAATCATACAGCGCGGAAGAGTTGGTATGCCGCGCGCGCGTCGTCTCCCAGATAGAGGCTCTGGAACGGAATCTATTTAGAATTACAGAATAATCATGACAGGAGCGTGTAGACCTAGATGAATGAACTGCTGACGGTGGTTGTCACCGTACACAATACAGAGGCATATGTAGGGCAATGCGTGGAAAGCATTATAAAACAAACATACACCCCCCTTGAGATCATTCTGGTGGACGATGGATCGACGGACGACAGCGACAAGATATGCGATACGCTGGCAACGCTCGATTCTCGCATACAGGTAATCCATCAGGAGCAGCAGGGAGCGGCTGCAGCGCGCAAGGCAGGAATCCAGGCCGCGACAGGCGAGTACATCCACTTCGTCGACGACGACGACTGGCTGAAACCCAACATGGAAGCCGTGATGATGAACGGCCTAACTAAGAACGATGCCGACGTCATCGTGTGCGGATATCTGGATTACGTGGGTGATCACGTATACAGGCGCGCGCCCGGCCAGATAAAGCCCGGCGTGTACGACCGTAAGGCGATGATCCGGGACGTATTCCCATATATGATGCTGCCATATCCGCGCACATATAGCGGCGCTGGGCTGCAGATACCGCTGTGGATGAAGGTGTTCCGCACATCAATCGCATACGACGCGGTCATGCGCGTCGATCCCTCAATCAAGAAGCACAACGACCTCGCCTGTGTGTATGAGGCAATATACAACGCGAACCGCATGGTCATAATATCAGATAACCTGTACCATCATCGGCGCGGACGAAAAAACAGCATCACCAAGCGATTCCTGCCCGATCTGTACTCCGTAATCGAGGCGCTTATGAACCATATGCTCTCCGGTCCGCTGGCGGAAGATCTGCTCATTGCCAAGCAGCTGCCCAAACTCTTCACGATCAATATCGCCTACAGCGAGTCAACGAATGGCAGAGGCCAGCGAAGCATCGAGGAGATGCAAGTACGCATGCGCATTCGGCAGCGGATTAAGGATCTGGCACGCCAGTTCACCCAGGCGTCGCGCAACGCGCAATCTACGGCGCAATCGGTGGGTACACGCCGCCCGAAGCCCAAAGCGCGTCCGTATCATCCGGCGCAACCAAGCGCGAAAGTTCAATCAGGAGTCCAGACACAGCCGCAATACGCCTCAAGAAAGCGCGTGACAAGACATGTCCAACGTCCGGCGAGGTCGATCCCGCATAAACTCCAGCGCAACGAGAGGGCAGCCGTGCCGTCTCACCCCAGACAGCACCCCGCCGTGCAACGGAGCAAGCGCAAGCCGCCGATCTCTATCAGGGTCGTCAAGTCTGGGAAGAGGGGGAGAGATTCATGACAGGCGATTTAATCAGCGTGGTCGTAACTGTCCACAATACCAAATTGTACTTGCGAAAATGCATTGGGAGCATACTGGGTCAGACATACGGCAACCTGGACATCATACTGGTCGACGACGGTTCGACAGACGGTTGCGCTGAACTGTGCGACATGTTCCGGAAAACCGACAAGCGCATACGCGTGATTCACCAAAGCGCGAAAGGAGCGGCCGCCGCTCGCGCGGAAGGTATGCGTATCGTCAGGGGCAAGTTTGTCCACTTCGTCGACGACGACGATTGGATGGACGCGGACATGGAGGAGAAGATGATGCAGGCGCAGGATCGAACCGACGCCGACGTTGTTATAAGCAGACACATCGTTGAGCGCGGTACGCCTCACTTTGGTGGATCGGGCAAATGCCCGCCTGGGGTTTACGATCGCGCACGCATGGAGCGGGAGATATTCCCGGGAATGATGAGCTGGAATAACACCAGCGAGCGCGGCATCCACCCAAACCTGTGGATGAAGCTGTTCCGTACAGAGACAGTGCGCGACGCCATCCTGCGCGTCGATCCCCGCATACTTAAGGCGAACGATGTCGCGGCCTGCTACGAGGCACTGTATGCCGCCAACAAGATCGTTATCATACCAGAGAGGTATTATCATTATCGGCTGGGTAGGCCCAAGAGCATCACTACGTCGTTCGTCGCGAAATACTACGAATCCATGCAAGCCTTGCTGGATCACCTGCTATCCAGCCCTATGGCGCAGCGGCCAGAGATAGCCCGGCAGATTCCACGCATCATGCGTAGCTGTCTAAATTACGGTATGCAGGGCGGATGCGGCCGAAACGTCGGCGATGAGGCCAAGATACGCGCCAAACTTATGTCGCGCTTATCCCAGCTGGAGCAAAACCGAACGGCTAGGCGTTTGCAGGCACACCAAAACGGACACCGAACGAATTCGCGCGGAGCAATGCCCGGTGCGCTGAACCCGGCGAGAGCGCCAAGGGCAACAACTAGGCCGTCAACTCCGCTTGCCATCAGGCGCGTGATAAACCGCGGCAGCAGAGTATCGACGGCTCAAATAGGGAATAGGCCCTTGCCTCAGGATATAAAATGACGCGAACCTAACGGAGCGTTTCCCGCCGCAACGGACAGCCGCGGATTGCGCGGCGCAGTCCGCGGATCTGCGCTATAGTTGACGCGGCGCAGGGTTACTTCCTCAACCCAATCAAATTAAGATTAACTTGACTGAATCCTACGTTTCGCGAGCAATTAACGCGAATCGCGCCGCCGACGAACGTCACGCGGATATCGTCGATGAACGGCGTGGTAGTATAGACGACGCGAATGTGCCATGTACCATCCTCGATAGCGCACACGGCTGACAGCGGATACGGCGTGACGCCGCTGTTGAGCGATGATGGTGCAGCGGCGCAGCCTTCACGGTTGTAGTCTGTTTCTATCCATCGGCGGGTTCTTGCGCGTATAACAGTGCTGGCGTGCTCATATTGGAGCGTAAACGCATCAACCGCGTCATTACAACCCAGCGACACAACCACGCTCTTAATACCCAGTACGTTGTCGGCAAAAATGTAGGTGGCGATTCCCTCCGGCGCGTCTGGCAGCGACGCCGCGCGAGGCGGATACTCCTCGTCGATTGAGTCTCTATCGGCGGTCAAGGCGATCGATTCGACTGAAAGTGAACCTAACCTGGCGTCTAGCTCGGCTTGGGCGGCTGCATCCTCGGGTATCGGGTGATCGTGAAGCCCAGGCACAAGTTCGTCGAAGAACAGATCCATCTCCTCTTGCATGTCGCCAAGCCCAGCGTTCACTGCAAGTATCATGTCATGCTTGGGCAAAACGACGCATAACTGACCGAACGCGCCGTCGCCTCGGAACGCGTCCTCGCGCGCGCAGCGCCAGAACTGGTATCCATACCCGGCGCACCAATCCGGTGTAGAGTCGGGCTGGCGGATGTGGAATGACGTAGCGTCGTCAATCCACTCTGAGTTCAGTAGCTGTTTGCCATCCCATTGACCGCGCTGCAGCAAGAATTGGCCGAACTTCGCAATGTCGCCCGTGCGCAGACTCAACCCATATCCTCCTGCACAGATATCCCCCGGCAAGCGTTCCCAACAATAACCCTCAATGCCTAGCGGGGCGAATAGGCGCGGGTTCAGGTATTCGTCCAGATGCATGCTCGTGACTTTCTCGATGATCGCGCCCGCCATGCAGCTGCCCGCCGTGTTATATAGGAAGCGGCTGCCCGGTTCCAGCGGCACATACGATGTAAGGAACGTGCGGATGAAATCCTCGTCGATCGGCGGTTCGGTCATATGTCCGGTGCACATGCCCAGCAAGTGACGCACCTTCATAGCCAGCATGTTCGCGCAGGGTGGGGAAGGCAGCTTTTCGGGAAAAAACGAAACGACGGGCGCGTCCAGTGAAAGCAATCCCTCCTGTATGGCAAACCCGGCGGCGGTTGACATGAAACTCTTCGTCAGCGAGAAGAGCATGTGTCGCAGGTCTTCACGGTACGGCTTGTACCAACCTTTGCTGATCACGTGTCCGTGCCGAACCAGCACTATCCCATTCAGGTTGATATGTTTTTCGGCGGCGGCGTCCAACAGGCGCAGTATCGCCTTGGGGTCGACTCCCATCTGGCTGGGGGAAGCGGCGGGCAGTTGTGTCATACGACGCACTCCAATCGCAGTTTCTGCAGGTCATTTCACTATCTCTATTATGTTTCAGGATAATCCTCGTGTCAATATCACGCCGCAAATACCATACCGTAAATATTGCTAGTCAGAGAACGGAAAACATATTGTGCCTTCATACTGTATATGCTATACTTGCTAAGAATACTGGATGTAATATATCGCAAGCGGTATATGGGGGGAGGCTCGGGTATGACTGGAGTGAGTACAGGGACTGTACGTCCACTTGCGAAGCGGCTTGGTTCGGCAAAGACGAAGAAGCTGATCGCGCTGACGAGCATGGCTCTGCCTGGCGCGGTGTGGCTGCTGCTGTTGCGGTATCTGCCCATGTTCGGTATAGTCATAGCGTTCAAGGAATACAGGATATATACGAAGGCCAACACGCTGCTGAACAACATAATTCACAGCAAGTGGGTGGGGCTGAAGAATTTCTCGTTCCTGTTCACAACGACCGACTCGCTTCGGATGATACGCAACACGGTCTGCTACAACCTCGTCTGGATATTCCTGGGAATGGTCGTCGCGGTGACGTTCGCCGTGCTGCTCTCGCAGCTGCCGCGCCAGAGGATAGCCAAGGGATATCAAACGGCGATGTTCTTTCCGTACTTCCTCAGCTGGGTGGTTGTAAGCTATTTCGTGTTCGCATTCATCAGTCCGGACAAGGGATTGATAACGGCTGGTCAGCGCGCCGCAGGCGTTGTGATGCCCACCAACTGGTATACCGTGCCGGGGTATTGGCCAGGGCTGCTCACCGTCGCAAATCTGTGGAAGAACGCCGGCTATTCCAGTATACTGTATCTGGCGACGATTACGGGTATCGATGCGTCGCTGTACGAAGCCGCGCGGATTGATGGCGCAACCCGACCGCAGCAGGTGCGATATATCACACTGCCACAGCTGCGATCGATGATACTGATACTGCTGGTGATGAACCTGGGTCGAGTGTTCAACTCGGATTTCGGCCTGTTCTACAACGTACCGATGAACAGCGGGCCGCTGTTCCCCGTCACGCAGGTTATTGATACGTACGTATATCGCACATACATCACAACCGGCAACATTGGTATGTCGTCGGCAGCCGGATTGTTCCAGCAAGCGGTAGGCTTCGTGTTTATGATGACGATGAACATGGTGGCCAAACGGATAGATCCCAACGGCGGGTTGTTCTGATAATTAGAGCGGGGAGGGATTGAGATGAACGCTGCGCAGGCCGCGCGTAAACCGATGAAACTGGATCGGATAGGGGTCGGCTGGGAAGCGATACTGCACACCATATTAGGCGGATTCTCGCTAGCGTGCGTGGTTCCGTTCATATTCGTGATAATTATATCCTTCTCGGCCGAGAGTTCGCTAAAGACGATCGGGTTCTCATTCTGGCCCAATCAGTTTTCAGCGGAGGCGTATCAGTATGTGTTCCGATGGGGCGACCAACTGTGGCGGTCGTATTTCAACAGCTTTTTTGTGACAATAGCGGGCACGTCGATCTCGCTGGTCATAACTTTGCTGTACTCATACGCGCTGTATCGCAAGGATTTTAAGTTCCGCACATTCTTCTCGTTCCTCAGTTTCATCACGATGATATTCGGCGGCGGGCTGGTGCCGACCGTCATGGTGTGCAAACAGCTGCTCGGGTTGAATGACAACTACTGGGCGCTGATTGTCCCCGCCCTGGTAAGTCCGTTCATGTTCATAGTGATGCGCACGTTCTTCGCCTCGACGATCCCGGACGCATTGATCGAATCCGCGTCCATCGACGGCAGCGGGGAGTACCGCACGCTGGCGCAGATCGTCCTGCCTATCTCCACGCCGGGGATCGCGACGGTCGCGCTGCTTACCGCGCTCAGCTATTGGAACGAATGGTTCCTCGCGCTGCTGTACATCAAGAGCGCGCAGTACATACCGCTGCAATATCTGCTGATGCGTATGCAGAATCAGATAGACTTTCTGGCGAGAAACAGCGCGATGATCGGCATTGAGGCCGCAAATATCGCCGCGCAGTTGCCTCGCGAGAACCTGCGCATGGCACTGGTGGTGTTCATCGTGCTGCCTATCGCGTGCGCGTATCCGTTCTTCCAGCGGTATATCGTCGCGGGACTGACAATCGGTTCGGTCAAGGGATAGAGGCAATGAATAAAAGGTGATACGGCGGAGTGATCCGTCTTAGTTCACAAATACGAAAAGACAAAATGAAGGAGGACCATTGTCTATGAAACGCGGACTGGCTATCACCCTGGCGCTGGCGATGCTGGCTGTATTGTTCGTCGGCATTCCCGCAGCTGGCGCAAGCGAACCCACCGTAAAACTCAAGTGGATGCTGCACGGCAGCAATGTTATCGATGACAAACCCATTCTGGAGGCTGTCAACGCGTACCTGAAGGACAAGATCAACGCCGAGCTGCAGGTCATCTGGGGCACATGGGGCGATTTCGACACCAATGTCGTCACGTCCATCAACAGCGGCGACGATATCGACATCTATTTCACCTGTTCATGGTCGGCAAACGAGTACAGCCGTTACGCAAAGCAGGGCGCGTATGTGCGCCTGGACGATCCAGATAACAACCTGCTGGAGCAGTACGCGCCTGATCTTTTCACAAAGCTGCCAAAGGTGCTGGCTGACGCAGCCGTAGTAGAAGGCGCGGACGGCGTGGGCGTCTACGGCATCCCGGGATACAAGGAAGTCGCACAGCAGTATACATGGGACATCAACACCCCGCTGCTGGAGGAACTGGGCTACACTGTAGATGATGTAGGCGATTTCTACGAACTTGGCCCGCTGCTGCAGAAGGCTAAGGAAGCAAAAGGGCCGGACTTCTACCCGTTGAACCTGGAAGTGGGCGTGATCATCCGCATAGCGATGAACACGACATTCCCGGCCAGCGATTCGCTCATCTCATTCCCGTTCAATCCCGAGCATCCCGCACAGTCCGGCACCGAGGTATACGACACGTTTGAGATGCCGGAATTCGCGAAGTACTGCGCGAAGATTCGTGAATACTTCCTGGCCGGTTACATCAATCCCGTTCACGCAACGGCCGAGGCCAGCAGCGCCGCGCGAACGGACGCTCAGATGACGGGCAATTACCTGATTGGCACGCAGGTCTATTCACCGGGTTATGACACCCAGGCGAGCCTTGAGCGCAAGTTCCCCGTGACATTCAAGCCGACCCATAAGTCGCTGATCGACACGGTTTCAGCGCGCGGCGCCATGATGGCGATATCAACCGCCTCTAAGAATCCCGCCAAGGCGCTGGAATTTCTGGCGCTGCTGAACACCGACCCGACGCTGTTCACGATGGTTGCGTACGGCGTGGAAGGCATCCATTACAACCTGACCGACGAAGGCTTGATTGAGTTCACGGATAAGCACAACGATTACCTGCCGTGGCGCAACGGCCTGGGCAACATCACCCAACTGCCACTTACCGTGCAGGATGATCCGCTGATCTGGGAGAAGTTTGCCGAGTTCAACGACGGCGAAGGTCTGCCGATCCTCGGCTTCACGCTAAATCAGGAACCTATCCAGAACGAACTGGCCGCGCTGGCCAATGTACGCGCCGAGTATATGGATCAGCTGGGTTCGGGCGTGGTTGATCCGGACGTCGTGCTGCCGGAAGCGATAGCGAAATTGAAGGCAAATGGCATTGACAAGGTGATTGAAGAAGTCAACAGTCAGATTAAGGCGTTCATCGAGTCCAAGTAAGGCTTCGGCTATGCGGCGTGCCTCCCTGGCTTCGGCTGGGGAGGCGTTTCTCTTATGGGCGACGAGGAGGCTCACCTTACTCGCCGAACACCATGCCCTCAACATATTCATCCATAAACATCGGGTTTGAGGACAGTTCGATCAGCCTTACCGCGCAGTCGATATGCTCGCTCTGCACCCGTATATCGTCATTGAGCAGTACCATCACCGCGCCCATGCCAGCACCGTTCCCTATCGCGCGCGCCTTCGCCGCGAATCCTTTGGGCAGCAATCCTATCCGCTCCGCCGAATCCGCGCGTATCTTGCTGCCGAACCCACCCGCCACCACCAGCGTATCCACATCGCCGACCGTCAGCCCAGTCTCGCCGAGCAGCGTCAGCATACCCGCGCGGATGGCGGCCTTGGCCAATTGCAGCGCGCGCACATCCTTTTGAGTAACGGTCACATCCGTGCCGGGAAATGTGAAATCGCCGCCGTCAAGATAACCGGATTCATCCAAGATTCCGGCGTCCAGCAGCGCGGCAGCCGCGTCTACCAGCCCCGTGCCGCACACGCCGCGCGCGGGAGCGCCACCGATCGTAGAGAACCGGAACGCTCCGTCGATCCAGTCCACACGATCTATTGCTCCTGGTTCGGCTAACATCCCGCACGATATGCCAGCGCCCTCGAACGCGGGGCCGGCCGCCGTCGCGCAGCAGGTCAATACGCCGTTTGCCGCAAGCGCAATCTCACCGTTCGTGCCGATGTCCACCATCAACAGCGGCGCGCCGCCGTGAACGCGCCCGTTGACGAACAAACCGCCTGCCAACATGGCCGTCGTGATGTCCGCGCCGACATACGCCCCGACGCAGCGCGGCAGGTATACCTCTACCGTATCAGGTAAGCGCAGCGAGTCCGGCCGACGGAACTCGCCGAACAAATGCTCCGCGACGAAGGGCATCGCGGACAATGGTTTCGTCGGCAGACCGCACAGCAGCGTCAGCATGGCGGTGTTGCCCGTGAGCGCCAGCCGCCGCAGTTCGGCTGGATCGCGTTCGTTTGCGCGCAGCAGCGCAGCGATCAAGCCGCTTACGCAGCGGCCTATGGATTCGGCCAGCGCGGCGGCGTGCCCATCCATTGAGGCTTGGACGCGCGATATAACGTCCGCGCCGTATGGCGCCTGCGGGTTCAGCGCAGACGACGCTGCCAAGCGTTCGCCGCTGACCATATCATACAGATACGCGGCGACCGTTGTTGTGCCGATATCCACAGCCACGCCTAGGCCGATTAAGCTGTTTGAGACGGTGAAGGCTGGGGTTACGCCTTCGATCTGGATAGGCACGAGTTGATCTGGCGAATTTTTCGCGAGTAGTGTGGCGTCGCCCAATACAGTCATGCGGCACGCGTAACGTATGCCGCTTCCCGGCTGAATGAGCTCCGATTCGACCGCGTCCGGCTCGGACAGCTTACCCGATATTGCCACGGTGCATTGATTGCAGCGCATCATGCCTCCGCATGGCGCGTGCACTGGTGTGCCGCTGCCGCGCAGCAGATCGAGCAATCGTATCGGCGGAGTGAACATAATCGAACGGACGGCGGCGTTTCCTTCGCGGACGGTTAATGTTGACATATACTGCCTCCATAATGTTTCCACTTGACATAGCGATGCGCGCGCCTCACAATGGATACAGCATACACTGCCCAACGGCAGTATGGCAAGAGACTCGCCGTCTTTAAATAAAAGGATGGCGAGCAGTACCGCTTCGGAGGTGCAGCAATGCGTATCGCGCTGATAGGCTGCCGCGTATTCTCGCGGGAACTCAACTACTACGCCTCGCAAAGTCCGCATACGGTCGAACTAACCTGGCTGCCCCAAGGGCTGCATTCATATCCCGACAGGCTGCGCCAGACGGTTCAAGACTCTATAAACGAGCTGGAACGGCAATATACCGAGAAGGAAGCACATTTCGAAGCTAACGTGATCGCGTTGGGGTATGGGCTGTGCTCGAATGGCGTGATCGGGTTGAAGGCGGGCAGATTGCCGTTGGTCGTGCCGCGCACGGACGACTGCATCGCTGTGTTCCTTGGTTCGCAGGAGCGTTATCTGGATTTGTTTAACCAGATGCGCGGGTGTTACTGGCTAAACAACGGCTGGATTGAGTACGGCTGGCTGGAAGAAGGTCACATCCCGTCCAGCGATATGCTGCGGTTGCGTCGCGCCGAGTACGCCGAGAAGTACGGCGAGGACAACGCGGATTTCCTGATAGAGACTGAGTTGTCATGGATTAAGAACTACCACACGTGTACCTACATCGAGTCGACGGTGTACGACTGCCCAGCCTATCGCGAGACGGCGCAGCGCTTTGCCAGCGAGAACAGCTGGGAATGCCGGACGGTTTGCGGTGATCATCGGATGCTACGGATGCTCGCCGAGGGCGCGTGGAACAATGATGAGTTCCTGATCGTACCGCCGGGACATAAAATAGCGCCCGTGTATGACGGGCGCAAGATGATCGCGGTGGAAGGTTAACCTTCGGTTCTCACAGGCTTGTCTTGCCTTGCAGGATATCCCTGGCGTGTAATTCGCCATGGGAATTTAGCCAAGCCGCCCAGTCGAAGTTCTCGAACAGTCGTTTCCCGTTCTTTTCTACATGGAATAGATTGAGGGCACTTTTCGATCTTGGACGCCTGAATCTGTCCAGATTCACTGCGTCGGGATGATTTATATTCCTGTTTGTGAAGAATATCTTGGGATAAGGCAGACGCATGAACCGCTTGACCTGGCTGACATTGCAGCAGCCTTGCGTTGCTGACATCACTACATATAGTTCATCCGTATTGACGCGCGTTTTTCTGCGATTCCATTTTTCTCGGGCTTCGGCAAATGTTTTGTCATGACTAAAGTGTAGCGTTACCTTGTCTCCCAGCAAACCGAGCGGATAGCGGAAACCGGTTTTTTGACGCGGTTGTCTGCTGCTGCCTGAGACGTCTACGGGATCAAGCGTCAAATAATAAGGCAGATTTTCCAGAAACTCTAGATAGTCTTCGGCATACATAAATAGCGACTGAGTCGGTGAGCGATATTCTTGATCCCAAAGCAGATAGATAAACGCCGCAAGGCAGTTGTTCGAAAACAGTGAGAATGATCTGTTAGTTAAGCTCGCTTTTTTTGATTCCGAATATTGATTCCGTAATTGTTCTTCTGTCTGTATATCAGGATTGTGGATTCGGGTTTGATTGCGGGTTTGGGTTTGCCTATGGGTTTGATTACGGATTCGAACCCTATTAAGGATTCGAGTTTGATCAGACATTGGATGTTTTACCTTGGATGGGTGTTTGGTTCCGATTGGGGATTCGGTTTCGATTTCGTATTTGGGCTTTAAGGCGGAGTTGGTCTTGACGACGGACGCGGGCTTGATCGCGCAGTTGGGCTTGATAACGGAGCTTTTCTTGATGACGGATGCGGGCTTGATCGCGTAATTGGGCTAGATAATGGAGATGGTTTTGGTGATGGATTCGGGCTTGTTGGTGGATGGCCGCTTGAACGGAGCGATTCTTAATCAAGTTGGTTACCTCCCTTTTCCTATGTATTATATGCATACAGCGTTGTCTTTGATACAAACTATGACGGAAATATGTCCGGCTTTGAGCCAAATAATCCCCGCCACTGAACGTGGGCGGCGGGGATTCGTGTTCACTCGAACAGACTAAATGGTCTTGCCTTGCAGTATGTCTCTTGCCCGTAGCGTACCGCGCGCGTTCAGCCACGCCGTCAGGTCGAAGTTCTCGTAAGGACACAGCCCGTTCGCGCGAACCGTGTTGGTGGTCAGCGGCACAGAATCACCCAGCTGCCGGTAGGCGCTCAGGTTGACAGCGTCCGGATGATCAACGGGCTTCAGCGCGAAGTATATCTTCGGGTAAGGCAGGCGCAAAAACCGTTCGCGCTGACTGCCATTGCAGCAGTCGAACAATTCAGACATTATAACGAATATGTTATTCATATCGACGCGTCCGCAACGGCGGACCCACTTCTCGCGCGCGTCTGCAAACGTGAGGTAATGGTTGAAGTGAATCAGCACGCTGTCGTCCAGCCGACCTAACGGATACCGATAATCGGCCCCCATGATCTTGGCGATCTTGTTGGGCAGATGTCTAAGAATCTGCCGGTCGCTGTTTGTGTAGTCGATAGGTTCAACAGTCAGGTAATGAGGCAGGTTCTCCAGGAAATTTAGATAACTGTCACTCAGCATAAACAGTGACATCGTCGGTGAATTATATCGCAGTCCACGATCTATACAATAACGAACAGCCAAGCAATTGTTGGTAAACAAAGAAAACGACCTGTTGACCAGTCGCTTTTTTTCGTTCTCAATATATTTAAGCCGCCGCGAATCAGGTGTGCCGCCCATCGCACCGCTCCCCACCATATGCGCTCTTTGACGCTTTCCTTTCATACATTGATACCACCCTTACATTTTGTATATGATATGACGGGAGTATAAGCGGTGTGCAAGGGCACCGTCTTTACATGTTTTGCCGTATATGTTAATCTATGGTTGTATGATAGTAGGTTTGGGCGTTGATCTCGCGCCGATAAGCGCGTTTCAGGATGAACAAAGGCGGAATCGGTTCGCGGCGCGGTGCTTTACCGCTGACGAGCAAGAGTATGCGGCTTCGCGCGGAGTAGCGGCGGCGCAATCGGCGGCAGCCATATTTGCCGCAAAGGAATCCACGTTGAAGGCATTCTCCGTCGGCATCGGCGACATTCCGCTGACCGATATTGAGGTAACGCACGCTGCAAGCGGTGCGCCTTCGCTGTCTTTGCATGGCGCCGCGGCGAGGCGTGCGGAATCGCTGGGCGTGGCGCGATTACATCTGTCCATCACCCATCAAGGTGAATATGCCGCCGCAGTCGTTATCCTGGAGGCTGATTAGATGATCCGCGCAATCTCGTCGGCTGACATGCTCGCGCTGGAACGCCGCTTCATGGACGAAACAGGTACGCCAGCACTGCTGTTGATGGAGCATGCGGCGGCGGCAGTCGCAGGCGCACTGACTGGAACGCGGCGCGCGCTGTTTCTGTGCGGGCCGGGCAACAACGGTGGCGATGGACTAGCGGCGGCACGGATGTTTAGGATGAACGGCGGCGAGGCGATCGTATGGCAGTTCGGCGGTAACGCGTCCGAAGTCGTCCAGCATCAATCGGCTATGCTTCGAGGGGTAGGCGCGGCGATTCACAAAATAGCAGACGCGCTGCCTAAGCTGCCGGACGTGGATTGCATAGTTGACGCAATGTTTGGTATCGGGTTGTCGCGCCCGCTGGACGGAATGTATGCCGAAGCGGTCGAACGGGTCAACGACAGCGGCGCGGAAGTGCTGGCTGTTGATATCGCGTCGGGCATTGACGGCACGACGGGGCGCATACTTGGCGCGGCGATACGGGCGGGTCGCACGGTCACATTTCATCGGCCAAAGACGGGGCAGTTCCTCTATCCAGGCCGGGAGTATACTGGATCGCTAGCTGTCGCGCCCATAGGGATACCGCTTGAGTATGGAGCGACCGTCAGCGACCCGGTGACGCTTGAGGACAGCGACGTCGAAGCGTTCCTGCCGCCGCGCAAGCCTAACTCGCATAAGGGTAATTATGGCAGTGTGATGATACTGGCGGGCAGTGTCGGCATGGCCGGAACCGCCGCGTTGTGCGTGAAGGCCGCGTTGCGTTCCGGTGCGGGACTGGTCACAGCTGCGTGTCCGCCGCAGACGATGCCGATAGTGCAGACCCTCGCGCCGGAGGCCATCGCGCGCGCCGTCGAAACCGCTGACGACATTCGCGCCGCACTTGAGGGTAAGACCTGCGCCGCCGTCGGACCGGGGTTGGGTAGGGACGCGCTGCCGCTGCTGGAGCCGCTATTCGATGCGGACATCCCACAGGTGTGGGACGCTGACGCATTGAATGCGCTGGCGGAATCAGGACGGCGTGCGCCCGCTCGATCCATCATTACACCGCATCCGGGCGAAGCTGCGCGGTTGCTGGGCACGTCCACCGCGTCGATCACCGCCGATCCGATCGCGGCGGCGCACCGTTTGCGAGAACGTACCGGAGCGGTCGTACTGCTCAAGGGCGCAACCACTGTTATCACCGACGGCGAGTCGGTCACGCTGAACATCAGCGGCTCGCCCGCGATGGCAAAGGGCGGCATGGGCGACACGCTGACGGGCATCATCGCGGCGCTGCTGGCGCAGGGATTGTCGCTTTATGATGCGGCGCGGGTTGGTGCATACATGCATGGCCGGGCAGGTTCGCGCGCCGCAGCGGAACATGGCGAACGGTCCGCGCTCGCGTCGGATTTGTCGGATTATCTGTGAGCAACTTGACATAATATACTCGATATGTTACTTTGTTGGTCATTCGAGCAAGTCGAGCAGGTCGAGGAGGTTGAACCCGTATGCTGGACGTCAATCAGATTCGCAGAGAACCCGAGTCCGTCGCGGCGGCTCTTAAGAAAAAAGGCTATATCGTTGATTTTACCGAGTGGCTTGGCTGGGACGCGGATCGTCGCGCCGCGATGAACGAGGCCGACCAGCTGAAAGCGCGGCGCAACACCCTCTCCGCCGAGGTGCCCAAGCGAAAGAAGGCAGGCGAGGACGTCGCGCCCATATTCGAGGAAGTAAAGCGTATCGGCGAACAGATCGCCGAACTGGATGGTAAAATCAACGCCCTAACCGCCAAGTCCGACGAATTACTAATCGCGCTGCCCAACCTGCCAGACGAGGACGTCGTTCCAGGTGGCAAGGAGAACAACGAGGAACTGCGCGTATGGGGCGATCCGCCTAAGTTTGGCTTCCCGGCGAAGAATCATGTCGATTTGGCGGAATCGCTGGGGTTGATCGATTATCAGCGCGGCGTAAAGCTGGGCGGCAACGGCAAGTGGATATACACCGGCGACGGTGCAAGGATGGAATGGGCGCTGCTCAACTACTTCATCGACGAGCATTTGAAAGACGGATTCACGTTCATGCTCGTGCCGCACATACTCAATGAACAATGCGGGTTCGCGGCGGGACAATTCCCCAAGTTCCGTGACGATGTGTTCATGCTGCAGACGGTAACGCACTTTATGCTGCCCACCGCCGAAACGGCGCTGGTCAACGTGCATCGTGACGAGATACTGCGCGAGGATGAACTACCCAAGAAATATTTCGGTTACACACCGTGCTACCGCAAGGAGGCGGGATCGTACCGCGCCGAGGAACGAGGCATGATCCGTGGTAATCAGTTCAACAAGGTAGAGATGGTGATGATCACCGCGCCGGAGGATTCGCCGGCCGCATTCGAACTGCTGACGCGTAAGGCGGAATCGCTGGTACAGGGGCTGGGTCTGCCGTATCGGCTGAGCAAACTGGCGGCGGCGGATTGTTCCGCGTCGATGGCGCGCACGTACGACATAGAGGTGTGGCTGCCGTCGATGGGTATATATAAAGAGGTCAGCTCCGTGTCGAACGCGAACGCGTATCAGGCGAGGCGCGGCAACATCCGCGTCAAGCGTAAGGGAACCGGCAAGAATGAGTATGTACACATACTGAATGGCTCTGGTCTGGCGACCAGCCGCGTGTTCCCCGCGATACTGGAGAACTTTCAGCAGCAGGACGGCAGCGTCAAACTGCCCGACGTGCTTGCGCGAAGGATGGGACAGGAGTATCTGAAACCAGTAAAATGACGATTGCACGATTCGGCAGGGACGTGCGTTGTCCGCGCGTTTCGCCATTATGACTGTCCGTTCACGGCTTGAACGGGAAGAGCGCACGCGGCTGTCGCCTTACGCCATGTTGAGCGAGGCGACGGATGGGCGTGTGTTTGCTATCTCGCCGGATGATATGCGCACGGAATTCCAGCGCGACCGCGACAGGATACTGCATTCCAAGAGTTTCAGACGGCTGAAGGATAAAACCCAGATGATCGTGATCCCGCACGGGGATCATTATCGTACGCGACTGACGCACACGCTGGAGGTAGCGCAGGTTGCGCGTACGATCGCCCGCGCGCTGAGCCTTAACGAAGATCTGACGGAGGCTATAGCGTACGGGCATGATTTGGGGCACACGCCGTTCGGACACATGGGTGAACGCACGCTGAATCGGGTGTACCCACCGGGTTTTCGGCACAACGAACAGAGTCTGCGCACAGTGGAGTTGCTGGAGCGTGAAGGTATCGGGCTGAATCTCACCCAGGAAACACGGGACGGGATATTATGTCATTCAGGCGAGCGCAAACCCAGGACGCTTGAGGGGTGGTGCGTGCGTTACGCGGATCGCATAGCGTACGTCAATCATGATATTGACGACTCAATAAGGGCGGGATTGCTCAAGCAGTCAGACCTGCCGGACGAACTGGTAGCGAAGCTAAGCGATTCGCATGGGGAACGCATCGCGCGGATGGTGGGCGACGTCGTTCACGAGAGCGAGGGCAGATCTATGCTGAGTATGTCGTCCGAGATACAGGAGGCCAGCGACGAACTGCGCAAGTTTCTGTTCGAACGAGTGTACCGAGCCGAATGGGCGCTTCGAGAAGAGGCAAAAACCGACGGGTTGATGGAGTCTCTATACTGTCGATTTATCGCTGAACCGGGGTTGATGCCCGCCGAATTTCACGCGCGTGCGTTGTATGAGACTGCGGAACGTTCCGCAGTGGATTATCTGGCGGGGATGACGGATCGTTTTGCGCTTGACCGGTATAGGCGGCTGTTCATGCCCAATGTGAATAGGTTTTTATGAATGGAGCAACCCCCTCTGTCGCTGCGGCGACATCTCCCCCTATGGAGGCGATGAGGGCTAGTGGGACGGGTTGCGTTCCGGAACAGACTATCCAGGTACAACAGGCAGTCCGAAGCCGGTAGATTGTGTATCACGATGGTCCAGGCGAAGCCTGGTCAGGATTCGAAAGGGCGGATAGCCCTTCGCAGGGTCTGGGACGGCGGCGCATCCGCGCCTTCGGGAAGGGGATTGAGATCCCCCTCCCGACCTCCCCAGGGGCTTGGAATGGGAGAACGTATGCTGTAAGCTAGCAGTCATCTTCCATTATAATGGCGGGGCGCCACAAACTTAAAGCGCATTCGGTTCGCAAACCGAACAGCGTCCCGCCGCAGCGAACAGCCGCTGCTCTCGCGGCGCAACCCATATCCCCACATTATTACTTATATCGCGGAACTACCCCTGCGCCATTCATCGGCCAGCAATCCCATTGCCACCAGATCATGATACAACCCTTCTCGCCAGACTTCTTTGCGCAACCTGCCTTCTATTTGGAATCCGCACGCGCTATAGCATCTAATTGCGGCCTCGTTCTCGGCCATCACGGTCAGCGCAAGCTTGTTCATGTTCATCTCGCCGAAACCGACGCGGCACAGCGTGCGTATCGCGTCGCTGCCGAAGCCGTGTCCTCGAAGGTTAGGGTTGCCGATCAATATACCCACCTGTCCGACTCGGTTCTTCCAATCGACCTTGTGAATGCCACAGCCGCCGACATACTGTTCGTCCAGCGTTTCGATCGCGAACTGGTACTCTCCGTGACCCATGGAGGTTTGCTGGCTGATCCAGCGCATCTCATCGTCATATGTCGCGGGCAGTATAACGCCCGACGCTGACATTCTTACGGAGTCGTAATCGTTTACTTGGCGTAGTACGTTCTCGATATCCTGCTGGCGATACGCGCGGAGACGGACTTTATTGCCTTGATACATGAAAGCTCCTTCAGTTATATTGTATTTACTATTGACGGATTATTATATCATATCCTTCGGCTGAAAACAACGCAAGCCGCATTTGCCAATAGCATTGATTCTTTTCAGCTTACCGAGTATAATGGGAAGGCTTAATGAAGGACAAAACTGGCAATGGTAAGGAGAAGAGACATGGCGGACAAGTATGTATACCTGTTTAAAGAAGGCAACGCGGGGATGAAGAACCTGCTGGGCGGCAAGGGCGCAAACCTGGCTGAGATGACCGGATTGGGACTGCCGGTGCCGCAGGGTTTCACGATCACAACAGAGGCATGTATCCGTTACTACAAGGACGGACAGACCATCGCGCAGGATATATTGGATCAGGTCTATGCCGCGCTGGCTGAGACCGAGAATGTAGCGGACAAGAAGTTCGGCGATCTGGGGAATCCGTTCTTGGTATCGGTGCGTTCAGGCGCGCGTGTATCGATGCCTGGCATGATGGATACGATCCTGAACCTTGGACTGAACGACGTGGCCGTTCAGGGATTGGCGAACCTCACCCAGAACGAACGCTTCGCGATGGACAGTTACCGTCGTTTCATCCAGATGTTCTCGGACGTCGTGATGGAGATCGACAAGGCAAAGTTTGAAGCCGTTCTAGACGCCGTTAAGCAGAATAAGGGAGTCAAGTACGACAAGGATCTGACTGCGGAGGATCTCAAAGAGGTCATCAAACGCTATAAGGAACTGTACATCCGCGAGAAGGGCGAGGAATTCCCGCAAGATCCCAAGGTGCAGCTGCTTGAGGCTATCAAGGCTGTGTTCCGCTCGTGGGACAATCCGCGCGCGATATACTATCGCCGAATGAACGACATCCCGGGCGATTGGGGAACCGCCGTCAACGTGCAGTCGATGGTGTTCGGCAAC
>JAISBH010000248.1 GCA_031266295.1 Oscillospiraceae bacterium
CGGCGCGGCTCAACAGAACGCGCCCGCGCCGAACACCCCCGTCAAGGCCGTGCCCAAGGTGGGCAGGAACGAGCCGTGCCCCTGCGGCAGCGGCAAGAAATACAAGCATTGCCACGGCAAGGAAGCATAGGCGAGGCGGATGGGCGCGAACATACTATACAATGTTAAGAATGCATAAAGAAGGATGTGAGCATGTGGTCGAATTGGATCAATCCCGCCAGGATTTGGCGATGATTCGTGAAACCATCGAAGAGGCAGGTGGGTCACTTTAACCTGGCTGGGTTAAAGGAAGAACTCGCTGAACTGGAACAGGACATGGCTCAGCCGGATATCTGGAACGATCTGGCGCGGTCGACCAAGATCAGCCAGCGCGCGAAACATATTCAGTCGAAACTGGATCGCTATGCCAATCTATTGAGCCGCCACGGTGACATTGGCGCTATGATCGAGCTGGTCGAGGAGGAGAACGACCCGTCGATGACCGAGGAGATCAAGCGGGACGTTGTTTCACTGCGCGCCGACGTTCAGTCGCTGCAGCTAGAGACGCTGCTGCGCGGCGAGTATGACGGCAACGACGCGATACTCGCGCTGCACGCGGGGGCGGGTGGTACGGAGGCGCAGGATTGGGTGGCCATGCTCTACCGCATGTACACGCGCTATTGCGAGCGCAAGGGTTACGGCGTGAAGGTGCTCGACTTGCTGCCAGGCGACGAGGCGGGCGTGAAGTCCGTGACGATGTCGATATCGGGCGATAACGCGTATGGGTTCCTGCGCGCCGAAAAGGGCGTGCATCGGTTGGTGCGCATAAGCCCGTTTGATTCTAACGCGCGGCGGCATACCTCGTTCGCGTCGCTGGACGTGTCGCCGGTCATAGAGGACACGGCGTTCGTGCTGGATATGGAGGAGGTGCGCATCGACACATACCGGGCCAGCGGCGCGGGCGGTCAGCATATCAACCGCACGGACTCGGCGGTGCGCATGACCCACATCCCCAGCGGCGTAGTAGTGCAGTGCCAGAACGAACGATCCCAGGTGCAGAACCGCGACGTCTGCATTATGATGCTCAAGAGCCGGCTGCTCGAATTGAGGGAGCGCGAGAAGGAGGAGCGGATGAGCGACATAAAAGGCGAGATGAAGAAGATCGAGTGGGGCAGTCAGATCCGCTCATATGTATTCCACCCGTACAGCATGGTGAAGGATCACCGCACGAACTTCGAAGTCGGATCGACCGACGGTGTGATGGACGGTGAATTGGACGGGTTTATAACGGCGTACCTGGCAATGCAGTAAAGCGCGGCGGGGAACCGGGGAACCCCCTCTGTCGCTGCGGCGACATCTCCCCCTAGGGGGGCGATGAGGGTTGTCGGTTACTATGGGGTTTGCAAGTGACGGGGGACGGGTTACGCTACGAGGTAGACTATCCAGGTGAAACCGGCTGTCCGAAGCCGGTAGATTGTGTATCACGATGGTCCAGGCGAAGCCTGGTCAGGATTCGAAAGGGCGGACAGCCCTTCGCAGGGTCCGGGACAGAGTCCCGAAACCCCCGTTTCACCCCCCATTGGGGGGGAAGGGGGGCGTCCCCAACGCATCGTACTAGTTATCATCTGTGAAATCGAAACCCTCACTCCCGCGCCCGCCAGCGAGAATACTATAACGAAGTTGACAACTTACACCATAGTGGCGGGCGCCACAAACTTAAAGCGCATTCGATCCGCAGATCGAACAGCGTCCCGCCGCAGCGGTTCGTACGGCAAAGGAGTTGATCACTTGCCCTGGACGTCAAGACCTGTCACTGATGAAGACGCGCGGGTGATGTCCGGCTGGCATTACCCTCCGCCGCTGGACGAATGCGGCGCGCTCACGACGGACGAACTCATATCCGGATGGTATCGATGCGTGCTGCTTGACGGAGAGCGTGCCGGTTTCCTGTGCCACGGCAGACCGTCGCGTTCGCCGCTGCTGAAGGAGCAGTACGCGCTGCATCCAGGCGATGTTGATATCGGGCTGGGGCTTCGGCCCGACTTGGTCGGGAAGGGTATGGGATTGTCATTGCTGGAACACCAGCTGGATGTGATGGGTAATGGCAAACCGCTGCGCCTGGCGTTCTTCTCATCGAACAAGGCCGCGCTGCGGTTGTATCTCCGCGCCGGGTTCAAGCTGAACGCGCGCGTCGGCAGCGTAATCATGATGCGCAGGGAACCGTTCGACTGGCGCGACGCGTCGCGTCCGCTGATCAACGGCATGAGCGTGTATCCCGGCGATCCAGCATTCACGCGCGACAGCATCGCGGCGGCGGATCAAGGCGGCTACAACGTCACCCGCATCATAATGACCGCGCATAACGGCACTCACATCGACTCGCCGCACCACATCGGGCTGGAAGGCGGCGTTGACGCATGGCCTCTCGAGCGGCTGAACGGGGTGTGCGAGGTCGTCGATCTGGGGCAATGGCATCAGGACGCGGACAAAACCAAGCCGCTCGCTATGCGAACACTATTCAAGACGAGCGGCGCGGCGCTGAATGAATCGGAAGTGCGCGCGATCGTGGATTCCGGCGTGCGCACCCTGGGCGTAGACGGACTCTCCGTCGGGCCGCAGGGGTCGGAGGGACTCAAGACCCACCGCGCGATACTGGAGGCTGGCGTATGCATACTGGAGGGACTCGCGTTGGACGCGTTCGAGCCGGGTTGGTATGAGCTGATGTGCCTGCCGCTGTCGCTGCCGGGGTGCGACGGCGCTCCGTCCCGCGCGCTGCTGCGGCCTCTTGAGGCGTAGCGTGAGCGGCAGGGCGTTCGCGGGGGGCTTGGTTGCGGCGATAGCGGGGTTGACGGCCTCGCTTCTGGCGGGCCTGTTTATCTGTGCGACGAACGCGGGCATGTATGTGTGGGCGATGGAGCGCGTCGGCGTCTACGAAACGGCGGGCGTGGACAGGGAGACGCTGACGGAGGTCGCGGGCGACGTAGCGCGGTATATCGGAGCGCGGGTTCCGGCTGATTTCGACAGGGCTATTATTATGGACGGGCTGGAGCGTCCCGAACTGAACGAGCGTGAACTAACCCATATGAAGGACGTGCGGCGGCTCATAAGACTCGCGGGCAGCGCGGCGGGATGGCTCTGCGCGGTGTGCGTGATAGCGGCGGCGATAACCGCGAGGATGAAGGCGAGACGCGCGATGGGTTCGGGTATGGTGGTCGGCGCGGGCGTGATGCTGCTGTGCGTGCTGGCGGTACTAATCGCGATACGCGTAAGTTTCTATAATTTCTTCGTCGCGCTGCATGAGCGTTTATTCACCAACGATCTGTGGTATATGAATCCTGAAACGGACTTGTTGATCCGGATGATGCCCAACAATTTTTATATATCGATGGGCGCGGCGATAGGCGCGGCTTGGACGGTGGTCGTTGTCGTTATATGTGCCACTGGGCTGTTACTTATCATAACTGGCGGGAGACGTGAGGCGCGCCGTGCTGTATGACGAGCGGTGCGCGATCCAGCTGAACGATTTGAGGCGGGCTGGGCACGCGGTGATACTGGCCATCGAAACGTCGTGCGACGAGACCGCCGCCGCTGTGATCCGCGACGGGCGCGAGATAGTGTCTAACGTCGTCGCGACGCAGATACCGCTGCACGCGCGATACGGAGGGGTCGTGCCGGAGGTAGCGTCGCGAGCACATGTGGAGTCGATAAACGCCGTCGTGGATCGCGCGCTGAGCGAGTCCGGCTTGCGGCTGGCCGACGTCGACGCAATCGCTGCTACGAACGGTCCCGGCCTGGTCGGCGCACTGCTGGTCGGCGTATCAACGGCCAAGGCGCTGGCGTTCGCCGCGTCGAAACCGCTGGTAGCCGTGCACCACATGGAGGCGCATATCAGCGCGGCGTATCTGGCCTGCGCCGACTTAACGCCGCCGTTCCTGTGTTTGACCGTGTCGGGCGGTCACACAGCGCTGGCCGATGTGACGGACTATGGTGAAACACGCGTGCTAGGCCGGACGCTGGATGACGCGGCGGGCGAGGCGTTCGACAAAGCCGCCCGCGTGCTAGGATTGCCGTATCCCGGCGGACCCGCGCTGGATTTGCTGGCGGAGAATGGGAATCCGCGCGCGTTGGCATTGCCTAGGGCGAAGACCCCTGGCGCGTATGATTTCAGTTTCAGCGGGCTTAAGACGGCGTTCATCCAGCTGGACAGGAAGGGTACGCTGGCCAGTCTGTCAAAAGAGGACGCCGCCGCATCATACCGTGAGGCCGTGGTAGATATGCTGGCGGCGAAGACGAGGCGCGCCGCTGACTCCGGCGGGTATCGTACTATCGTTGTCGCTGGAGGAGTCGCGGCTAACCGAGGGCTGCGCGCGCGGATGGCGAAGGATTGCGAATCGCGCGGACTGCGTCTATGTATACCGCCGGTTTCGTTATGTACGGATAACGCGGCGATGGTCGGTTCGGCGGCGTATTATCGGATAATGTCGGGCAAGGCGGTTGGAGGATTGTCGATGAACGCCGAACCCGCAGGATATTAACGGTATGACAAACAGTAAGCGCGCCTCTAATCTTGCCTCTATTCGCGCCGCTCTGCCGGCGACTGTGCCTGTGCTTACCAGTTATGTACCGTTGGGCGCGGCGTTCGGGGTGCTGCTGGCCAGTCAGGGCTATGGGGTGGGATGGGCGGCGTCCATGAGCGTGGCCGTGTTCGCGGGATCGATGCAGTTCGCGGGGGTTGGACTGCTGACGTCGCCGTTTGACCCCGTATCCGCCGCGCTGCTCACGCTGATGATCAACGCGCGGCATTTGTTCTATGGTCTGTCGATGCTGGAGCGATGGCGCGGCGGCGACAGCACGAAGCCATATCGGATATTCGCGCTGACGGACGAGTCATTTTCGCTGTACATTGCGCATCCGGATCCGCCGGACGGCGTCGAGCCGCGTGCGTTTGAGTTCTGGGTCGCGCTGCTGAATCAATGTTACTGGGTGGTGGGCAGCGTCGCTGGCGCGGTGATTGGCACGGCGATGAAGTCGAACCCGCAGTTTGATCCAGCGGGCATAGACTTCTCTATGACCGCACTGTTTCTGGTTATATTCCTGGATCAGTGGCGCAGCGGGAAGGGGCGGTCGCCCGCGCTGGTGGGGCTGGGCAGCGCGCTGCTGTGTCTGCTGGTGTTTGGGGAGTCGTGGTTCCTGATAGCCGCGATGGTTATGATTGTCGGGGTGTTGGTGCTGCTGCGTCCGGCGATATCGAGGCCGGATTCCACTCGGAATGGGGAGAACTGCGACGCATGACGAATGTTCAGGCCGCCGTTACGATTATGATAATGGCCGCGTGCACGGCGGCGACACGCGCGCTGCCGTTCATATTGTTCGGCGGCGGGAAGCGGACGCCGAACATCGTGCTATATCTGGGACGCACGCTTCCTTACGCGATTATAGGAATGCTGATCGTATATTGCCTGCGCGACGTCAGACCGCTTACATGGCCGTATGCGCTGCCGGAATTCATTGGGCTTGCCGTAACCGCAATAACATACTTGACGAGCAAGCGCACGCTGCCAGCCGTGCTGGGCGGTACGATCGCGTATATGGTAGCGTTAAGAATAATTGTGTGAAGCATTGATTGTTTGGAGGCAACTGATATGTCGTATAATCAGCCTGAGCAGCGGTCTAAACAACTAAAGTGCCTTGTCTGCGGCGCGATAATGCCCGAGGGAACGGTGGTTTGTCCCGTGTGCGGCGTCGGTTCGGATCGATTCGTTACGATCGACGCGCCGACAGCGGCGTTCAAGCGCGACACGGATCGGCGGTTCCTGATCGCGGGAGCGGGCATAGCCGGAGTAAGCGCGGCTAAAGCCATACGGGAGCGGGATGATACCGCGGTGATAGTGCTGATAGACGCGGAGGAAGCGCTGCCATACAACCGTCCAATGCTGACGAAGAACCTCTTTGGGGCGTTGGCGGTGGATCAGTTCGCGATCTACGACGAATCGTGGTATGAGAGGCAGAGGATCACGCGCGTTACGGGACAGCGCGTCTCGTCGCTGGATACTAAGGCGAAGATGATCAGGCTGGAGTCCGGTGCGGAGCTGATGTACGATGCGTGCGTTCTGGCGTTGGGTGCGTCGAGTTTCGTCCCGCCGTTACCGGGCGCGGACGCGGGGAATGTGTTTGCGATACGCTCGCTGAGTGACGCGCAGCGGTTGGAAAAGGCGGCTAAGTTGGAGGATGTAAGAAGTGCGGTTGTAATCGGGGGCGGTGTGCTGGGGTTGGAGGCGGCTTGGGAACTGCGTAAGTTTAAGCTGGATGTGACGATCGTTGAGGCGGCGCCGCGCTTGCTGGATCGGAGGGTTGCGCCGGCCGCGTCCGAGATGCTGGCGAGCGTCGTTGAGAAGGCGGGAATGGGTTTGTTGGTTGGCGCGAAGGTTGATTCGCTGGTGGTTGGAGGGGATGGCGTGAACGCGGTCAAGCTGGCTGACGGCGGGACGATTGCGGCGGATATTGTTATATTCTCGACGGGAATTGTGCCGAATGTAAGTGCGGCGAAGGAGTCGGACATAGCGGTCAATCGAGGGATAGTGGTGGATGAGCGGATGCGCTCGAGTGCGGAGGATGTGTTCGCGTGCGGGGATTGTGCGATATTCGGCGGTGTGCGTTATGGGTTGTGGGCCGAGGCGGCGGAGATGGGCGGCATAGCGGGAGCGAATGCGGCGGGCGACGAGCGGACGTATAAGCGTGGATTGTTTCCGATGACGCTGAATTCGCTGGGCACGTCGTTGTACGCAGTAGGCGACACGGGAGGCGATCCGAGCAAGGAATATAGGACGGTTGAGTTCCGCGACGATGCGAAGGCGACGTTGGCCGCGTATCATTTCGTGGAGCAGCGGTTGACTGGGGTCACGCTGCTAGGCGATGTCAGCGCGATGCACAGCGTGCAGGAGCAGGTGGAAAAGGGGATAGCATACGAGGAGTTGTTTGGGGAAACCGAGGGTATATGACAGGCTTGCAGTATGTTTGCGCCGCAGCCGACCATCGGCGGGGGCACCCCCTCTGTCGCTGCGGCGACATCTCCCCCTAGGGGGGCGATGAGGGTTGTCGGGTGCCTGGCGGGGCGCAAGCAACGTTGCTTGCGTGTTGTGGGGTAACAGACACCCCTCATCGCCCCCTCAGGGGGTGATGTCGCCGCAGCGACAGAGGGGGTGCCCCCGCCGACCTCTCCCC
>JAISBH010000044.1 GCA_031266295.1 Oscillospiraceae bacterium
ACGAGGAACGCCCCCCTTCCCCCCGATGGGGGGTAAAACGGGGGTTTACGGGACTCTGTCCCGGTACCCTGCGAAGGGCTATCCGCCCTTTCGAATCCTGACCAGGCTTCGCCTGGACCGTCGTGATACACATTCCATCGGCTTCGGATAGCCGGTTGTACCTGGATAGTCTATCTCGTAGCGTAACCCGTCCCCCGTTGCCTGCGAACCACATCGTAACCGACAACCCTCATCGCCCCCCTAGGGGGAGATGCCGCCGCAGCGGCAGAGGGGGTTAACCCCGGTGGCATACTGGTATATATCGGAAAACACCCCTAAACAGCACGGCTCGCCGCCCAAAACAAATTAACATTGCATTCGAGCGCAATATTCTCTATAATGGACATCGGCGGGAGGATTATGTCGGATGCAATGGACGCCCTGCGCCTGCGCGCGCGAGATTCATGTCGGCTCGGACTCAAGCGAGCGCGAACCCATGCGTACACGCGGCATAATCGCGCAGGCGCGGATGCCGCAGGACGCGGATCGTCTGGCGATGGCTTACGCCGGGCAAATCCAGACCATATACCTTGACCCGCCTTTCGACACGGGCAAGGCGTATGACCTGCGTCTTCCTGTCGGCGAAACAGGCTGGCGGACAGGCAAGCCGGTCGTGACGCTCAGCGCGTACGACGATCGATGGGATCCTGTCGAATATGAGGGCATGATACGCGAGGCCGCGCGAACGGCGCATACCATGCTTACTCCTGAAGGCGCGCTGTTTCTGCACATCGATCCACGCCGAAGCCCGCTGATGCGCCGCGTCCTTGACGAAGTGTTCGGTGAGGCGAATTTTGTCAATGAGATTGTGTGGGTGTATGAAACGGGCGGGCGCGCGAAGGGACACTTCAGCCGCAAGCATGGCGTGCTGCTGTTTTACCGCAAAAGCGAGCGGCTGTATTTCGACATCACCGCAGCCGCCATGCCGCGTACGCGCCGTCATAACCACATGCGCAGGGGCGCGGACGATCAAGGGCGCGGTTATTCCGCCATAGACGTGGGCGGCAAGGAGTACCGCTACTACGACGACGATCCCGTTTATCCCAGCGACGTGTGGACGGATATCGCCCCCTTGCAACAGCGCGACCCGCGCCGCACGGGTTTTGATACCCAGAAACCCGCCGCCCTGATTGCGCGGATTATCGGATGCACATCCAGGCCGGGCGACTGGGTCGCCGACCTGTTCGCCGGGTCTGGCACGACGGCGCGGACGGCGGCTGATATGGGACGTTCGTTCATCTGCGCGGACGCGTCGCAAGCGTCGTTGCTCACGATGCGCAGACGGTTGACGGACCGCGCGTTCGAGTTCGACGCTCCGGTCACGCCACCTGATGGATCCGAACCGCCGACGCTGGAAGCGGAAATTCGCGATGAAGGCGGGACTATAACCGCCGCGCTGATTCGCTGCGACGTTGGTTCGTCCTGCGCGTATATGCCGGATGAACTGGCTCACGTTGATCAATGGTCGTTCGGGGTGATACAAGGCGACGTGTTTCACGCGTACGCGAACGCGGTGCGCGATAAACGTCGTCCCGCGCTTCCGGATACCCTGTCGTTCGACAGCTCGTTGCTGGAATACGGCGCGCCGACGATAATTATCGTGGACGTTCGCGGACGGCGGTTTGCGTTCCGATGTGACGACGGACGGGATTGAACGAACGGTTTGGCCGTTTGAACGATTCGGCCGATTTTAACGATTTAATCGGCTCGAACGATTCGGACGGTTTGAACGATTTGGTCAGTTTGATTGGCTGAACGGTTCGGATGATTCCTTTTTGATATTTATATGTCGCCTCGTTCGCGTGAGGCGTGGATTGAAACTGGATTGGAGGAGGCGATATAATGCCGATCAGTTTCGCGGTATACCAAATGCGCAACGCGCAGGCGCACGATCTGATTGTATCGCTCTACACCGACCTGAACGACCCCGACGCGTTCTGCAGCGGATATGTCGAGCAGGTTAACGCGAAACATGTGTTGCTGGCAGCGCTTACGCCATGGGGACATCGTGACGGCTGGCTGCTGTGGCGCGTCCACGACGTACGGCAGGTCTACACCGGGGATGAATATGAGACGCGTCTAGACCTGCTGGTTAAGCTCCACGACGAGACCCGAGCGCCGCTGTTGCCCAAGCCTGCGTCGCCCGACGCGGACCTGGCGCACTGGCTGCTGGATTGGGCAAAGTGCGAGCGGCGCACAATCAGTCTCCTTACTGCCGACGATACGTTTACCGGCCGCGTTACCGCGCTGGACGACCTGCGCGTGACGATGAACTCATTCGATTTCTTCGGCCGCGTGTTGAGCGCCCCTACCGTAATGCCGCTGCGCGACGTCGAGTCCGTCACTGTCGACACCGAGGAGGAACGTATGTACGACCTGCTCCACTCCGCTTCGGATAAGACCGAGCACATACCCGGCTGGCGGGACAAGGAGCCGACATGACGCATGGAATGAATAGGGTCTGTTCGAAAAATCTCGCGTGGATCTTGGGATATCTTTTCCGAACAGGCCCTAATACTGGGAGTCGGACGCGCCTTATCGCGTTTGGCTCCCTTGCGTTCGTTTTGGAGGAAATATTTGGCATATGAGTAGATTAAAGGTTGCGGTGGCGCTGGGCAGCGACAGCGATCTGCCCGCGATGAAAGGCGCGTTTGACGCCCTGCGTGAACTTGGCGTCCCCTTTGAGGCGCGTATATTGTCGGCGCACCGCACGCCTGACGAGGCGGCCGCGTTCGCGTCGGACGCAAGGAAGGCCGGGTTCGGCGCGATCATAGCGGCGGCGGGCAAGGCAGCGCACCTGGCCGGCGCGATGGCCGCGCGTACGACCCTGCCCGTAATCGGCGTACCGCTGCGTTCCGGCGAGTTGGACGGACTGGACGCCTTGCTATCAACCGTGCAGATGCCCGGCGGTATACCTGTCGCGACAGTGGCCATTGGCGGCGCGGTCAACGCCGCGCTGCTGGCCGCGCAGATACTCGCCGTCTCGGATCCGGCGCTGGCGGCTGAACTCGACGCGAAACGCGCGCGGCAGCGCGATGCCACATTAGAGAAAGACGCCAACCTCCAGAAAGAATTATTAAATAACGTTGAAAAACCGATCCAAGATAATTAAAAACAGCTAAACGACTAATTAGAGGCAGAGGAGGCAAACCGCCATGGTAACAGCATCCGCTCCCGTTCGCGGCCAAATGATTTACGAGGGCAAGGCGAAGAAGGTATACGCCACCGATAACGCAGAACTGTGTATAGTCTCGTACAAGGACGACGCGACCGCGTTAAACGGCCTGAAGAAAGGTCAAATCGCTGGTAAAGGCGCTATTAATAACCGAGTGTCCAACCACCTGATGCGCCTGCTGGATCGGCGCGGCATACCCACCCATCTCGTTGAGGAACTGGACGAGCGCGACACGCTCGTAAGGCGCGTCGCCATAGTGCCGCTGGAGGTAATCGTGCGCAACATCGCGGCGGGTTCGCTGGCTAAACGACTGGGCATCGGCGAAGGCGTCCCAATGAAGCGCCCCGTAATCGAATACTGTTACAAGGACGACGCGCTGGGCGATCCGATGGTGAACGATTCGCACATATTGGCCATGGGCTGGGCGACTGAGGCGGAACTGGAACTCATATCAACGATGGCATTAAAGATAAACGACATACTGAAAGAATATCTCTCCGGCGCGGGATTGACGCTGGTTGATTTCAAGCTGGAGTTCGGGCGTTTACCGGACGGCTCGATCGTGCTCGCGGACGAGATATCGCCCGATACCTGCAGGTTCTGGGACGCCAATACCGGTGAGAAGCTGGACAAGGATCGCTTTCGCCGCGATCTGGGCGGAGTCGAGGACGCTTACGGCGAGATTCGCGCTAGGTTGTTGGGAGGAATGGAGTGATAATAGGCGAGGCGCTTCCTGGCCGGTGTATTGGCGAGGCTGAAACCCTTGGCGACGCCATCCTCGACAAAGCGCACGAGGAGTGCGGCGTGTTCGGTATATGCGCTCCGGGCGCGGACGTGGTTAGCGCAACCTATTACGCGCTGTTCGCGCTGCAGCACCGCGGTCAGGAGAGCAGCGGCATAGCGGTGAACCGAGCGGGCGTAATCGACGTGCACAAGGACGTCGGCCTGGTCAGCGACGTGCTGAAGCCTGACGTAATGCGCGAATTGGGTATGGGCGAGATGGCGGTCGGCCACTGCCGATACGCTACGACCGGACGCCGTCTTCTCAACAACGCGCAGCCGCTGCTGGTCAACCATCTGAAGGGCAGCATGGCCCTCGCCCACAACGGCAACCTGACTAACGCGATGGAACTGCGTGAGAAGCTGGAACAGAGAGGCTCCATATTCCACGGCACCAGCGACTCGGAGGTGCTGGCCTACATCATAACGCAGGAGCGTATCCAATCCCCGTCGATCGAGGAAGCGGTTCGGCGCGCCATGCGCAGGATAAAGGGTGCATACTCGTCGGTGATAATGAGTCCGCGCAAGCTGATGGCCGTGCGCGACCCGTATGGATTCCGCCCGTTGTGCATCGGAAGGTTCGAGGGCGGGTGGGTATTCGCGAGCGAGTCGTGCGCGCTGGACTCAATCGGCGCGAGGTTCATCCGGGACGTCGAACCGGGGGAGATAGTCGTCGCCTCGCCCGGTGCGGAGCTGATCAGCATCCCGTATGACGACGCGCCGCCCAAGCGCGCGACGTGCGTGTTCGAGCTGATATACTTCGCGCGTCCCGATTCGGTAATCGACGGCACATCCGTGCACAGCGCGAGGCTGAAGGCCGGCGCGCTGCTGGCCATCAACCATCCCGTTCAGGCGGACGTGGTGGTGGGGGTGCCGGATAGCGGCATAGACGCGGCACTGGGCTTCGCGCGCCAGAGCGGCATACCGTACGGCATAGGATTCATCAAGAACAAGTATATCGCGCGCACGTTTATACAGCCTGAACAATCCCAGCGTGCGCACGCCGTGCGCATCAAGCTGAACCCCATCGCGGACACCGTGCGCGGTAAGCGGGTCGTGCTGGTGGACGACAGCGTCGTTCGGGGCACGACGACGACGCGCATAATCAAGCTGCTGCGCGAAGCGGGCGCGGCAGAGGTTCATGTGCGGCTATCTGCTCCGCCGTTCGCGCATCCGTGCTATTTCGGCACGGATGTGGATTCCGTCGAAAGCCTGATCGCGCACAACCATTCGTTAGAGGAGATTCGCGCTATACTGAACGCGGACAGCATCGGTTATTTCCGCGCGGAGGATCTGCCCAAGCTGGATCACAGCGGGCACGGCAGTTTTTGCGACGCGTGCTTCACGGGCAATTACCCGACGCCTCCGCCGAAGTCTCCAGGCAAATTGCGATTCGAGGAGCAGCTCGACACCAGGAATGGAGGCAAGGCCAATGGCTGAAACGATGAAGGAAACCTCGCGGTCCAGGCATGGCGCGAACAGCCGCTCCGACGCGTACGCGAAGTCCGGGGTGGATGTGACGGCGGGTTATCGCGCTATCGACATGATGCGCGGCCACATTCAGCGAACGATGATACCCGGCGTGGTGGGCGGCGTGGGCGGGTTCGGCGGATTGTTCGATCTGGGCGACGGGCGGCTGCTGGCGTCCGGCGCGGATGGCGTGGGCACCAAACTGAAGCTGGCGATACTGGCGGACAAGCATGACACCGTAGGCGTCGACTGCGTCGCGATGAACGTGAACGATATCGTGTGCTGCGGCGCGAAGCCGCTGTTCTTCCTGGACTATATCGCGTCAGGAAGGACGGATCCCGAGCGGGTCGAGCGGATCATATCGGGCGTGGCCGATGGATGCGTCCAGGCCGGATGCGCGCTGCTGGGCGGTGAGACGGCGGAGATGCCCGGGTTCTACGGCGAAAACGAATACGACCTGGCGGGTTTCGCGGTAGGGATAATGGATGCGGAACGCAGACTGCCGTCAGAAGAGATGGAAGCCGGGGATGTGTTGATCGCGCTGCCGTCGAACGGCGTGCATTCAAATGGATTCTCATTGATCCGCCAAGTGTTACCGGAAGAAACGCTGCTAAGCGACAGCGCGCTGCTGGATGAACTGTTGACGCCGACGCGCATATACGTTAGGGCCATGACCGCGCTGATGGATGCTGTCGACGGCGTACGCGCCGCCGCGCATATCACGGGCGGCGGGTGGTATGAGAATCTACCGCGCGCGCTGAAGGCTGGGCTGTCGCTGAAGATAGACCTCGCGAGGCTACAAACGCCGCCGATATTCCATAGGATTCAAGAAATAGGCGGCGTATCCGACCGCGACATGTTCAACACGTTCAATATGGGCATGGGCATGGGTGTTATAGTATCGCAGGGCGCGGCGGATAAAGCTATAGAGGTATTGCGCGCGAATGGAGTAGCGGCGTACGCGTTGGGCGAGGTAGTGCGGGGCGGCGGGGAGATTATTATATGATAAAGATTGCCGTGCTGGTATCCGGCGGCGGCACCAACCTGCAGGCGCTGATCGACGCGGAAAACCCATATGGCCGGATCGTGCTGGTGATAGGCAGTCGGGGCAGGATATACGCGCTGGATCGCGCGAGGGAGGCAAAAATCCCGACGCGCATAGTGTCGCACAAGAAGTGGGGCGACGCCTTTGCTGGAAAGATGCTGGAGACGCTAGGCGAATTCAACGTCGGGCTGATCGTGCTGGCGGGATACCTGACCATACTGCCGCCGGAGATAATTAGTGCGTACGAGGGGCGCATCGTGAACATACATCCGGCGCTGCTGCCAGCGTTCGGTGGGATGGGTTTCTACGGATTGAAGGTGCATGAGGCGGCGCTAGCGCGCGGGGTGAAGATAACCGGCGCGACGGTGCATTTGGTCAATGATATTCCGGACGGAGGGCCGATACTGGCGCAAAAGGCAGTAGGGGTGCTGGCCGGGGATACGCCGGAGACGCTGCAGCGCAGGGTGATGGAGCAGGCGGAATGGGAATTGCTGCCGCACGAAGTACGCAAATTATGCAGGAATTTGGAGTGGAGCAAATGGAGAGTTTGACGACGCTGCTGGCCAGCAATCCGTATCCGGGGCGAGGCATAGCGGTAGGTTTGACGCCGGACGGGAAGAACGCCGCATTGGGATACTTTGTGCTGGGGAGAAGCGAGCGCAGCAGGAACCGCGTGTTAGTGGAGCAGGGGGACGCGATAGTTACCAGAGCGATTGACGATAGGCTGGTAGGCGATCCGTCGCTGATATTATATAAGGCGCTGGCGGAGGCGGGCGGCAAGACCATTGTGACGAACGGCGCGCAGACGGACACGATCGCGCGGTATTTGGAAGAAGGGTCGACATTCGAGGAAGCGTTGAGGACGTGGGATTTCGAGCCGGATCCGCCGCACTACACGCCGAGGATAAGCGCGCTGGTGTCGGTGGAAGGCGGGCTGAGGTATAGGCTGGCGTTGTTGCGCAACCGCGCTGGGACGACGATGCGTTCATTTTTTGAGTACGAGGGGATACAGGGGGAAGGGCATTTCATTCACACATATTTGGGCGACGGATACCCGTTGCCGTCGTTCGAAAGGGAGCCGTTCTCGGTGAGCATAATGAACGACATGGAGGACTGGACGCACATGTTATGGTATGCGTTGCATCCGGAGAACAGGGTGGCGCTGCTGACGCGATTCATACCGCTGAACGGCAAGCCGACGACGACGCGCATAGTGAACGCGGCGGAGACGGCGCATCCGCGCCTTCGGGGGGGGGGGGGTTTTTCCCCCCCCCACCCCCCCCCCGGGGGGGGGCCGGGGTGGGGGGGGGGGGCCCCCCAGGGGGGGGGGGGGCCCCACCCC
>JAISBH010000171.1 GCA_031266295.1 Oscillospiraceae bacterium
ACTGATACACGTAAAAATTCCTGTAGAAATGCGGTATACGTGACCATTCCGCATTCACGGCCTCGTCGATCGTTACCGTCGCACCGTAATACCGTTCACTCAAACTGCGGTATAGCGCCGACATCGAGTCATGCGTCAAAGGCTCGCCGCGTTCGGCCATTGCGTGCATCTCTCGCTCAAACTCGGCGAACATCGTCTGCCTGAACACCGTTCCCCTAAAGCTCTCGAGCAGCTCCCCTATCAGGAATCGTTTCGCCGCTGGATCGCCGTTCTTACTCAGTAAGTCCATTGACAGCAGAATCTCGTTTACGGTGGAAGCGACTTCGGCCACGAACATTGAGTAATCCGACTTGGAATATGGCTGCGCCGCGTTCGTGTAATACGAGTGCATCAGATGTCCCAGTTCATGCGCTAGTGTGGACACGCTGCCGAACTGCTCTACATAGTTCAGCAGCACATATGGATGCGCGTCATACGTGCCCCACGAATACGCGCCGGACGTCTTGCCCGCGCTCTCGTACACGTCGATCCATCCCTCGCTGATCGCCCGTCTGACGACGCCGGTATACTCTTCGCCCAGCGGCGCGAGCGCCTCCATCACGATATCGCACGCTTTCGCGTACGGCACGTTCAGCTTGAATCCTTCCTCCACATTGACGTACAGGTCGTATATATGCAGCGCTTCAACACCCAGCAGCGTTTTGCGGGCGGAGAGCATCTTCGACAGCGCAGGCAGGTGCGAATGAACCGCTTCGACAAGACCGTCATATACCGCGATCGGTATGTCGTTCGGCGAGAGCGATGCGGTCAGCGCGCTGTCGTATTTATGCACCTTTGAATTGAATATGTCGCCCTTTACGCTGGCCGCGTAAGCCGCGCCGATCGTATTGGCGTACTTCTTGAACGTATCGTGCAACCCTTCGAACGCCTCTCGGCGCACCCGCCGATCGCGGCTTTCGATCATCTGGGAGTACCGCCCGTGCGTAATCTCGACAGGATGGCCGTTTTCGTCGTTTATTACGGGGAACTTCATATCGGCGTCGCTTAGCATGTCGAAGATGGTGGACGGCGCGTCGCGCATCTCTCCCGCCATCGCGACGATCCGCTCCTGATCCGCGCTAAGCGTGTGCGCGCGATCCCTCAGCAGTATCCTCAGTTCCTCGTCATAGTCCTTGAACGCCTGATCCGTTATATACGATTCCAGCACGCCTTCGGGCAACGCGAGCAGCGCGGGGCGCAGCGGCGCCATGATCGCGCCGGACTCGACCTCCATCGCCTCAACCCGCTGCACAAACCCTTGATACAACGCGGCGCGGTTGTCTTCGTCGCGGCGCATCCGGGCGTATACATATAGCTTGGACAGCAGGCGGCTGGTGTCGGACGCGTCGTTGAGCGCGCTCAGCACGACGGTGCGCAGTTCCGCAGGATCATCGGGCGGACTTGCTGCGGCCCGCACAGACTTGTCGATCTGGGGCAGCGATTCTTTAAGCAGCTTGAATTCATTCTCCCACGACTCGTTTGTAGGGAATATGTCTTCCAGCTTCCACTTCCATTGGTTTTCGATTTCGCTCCGTTCGCGAACTTTTGCTTCTTCAGGCATGTTGGTTACCAACTTTCTGTGTTTTTTAAGGTTGCTGATCGTCGTCCCGCAACGCGCGCCGCGCGCGTCTGCGCTTGACGGTCATGACCAGCATCTGTGTTTTGCGCGCGCATGCCGTGCGTATCTCGGTTGAGCTGTCCGTCACAAGCGCGCGCACGGTCTTACATTCATCCTCCTGCATCATCGGCAGCAGGCACAGTATCATTATGATCCTTAGTATCCCAGAAATCAGGTAGATAAAATGATACCGCGTCATCATCAGTCCGCCGATATGCCAGTTCAGCGACTCCAGCTGCGGCAGCACGTTCTGCACCAATATGCCGCCAAGCGCGTTGCTTGTCGCGTTACCCAGCAATTGAGTCGCCGCGAAATATACCGATATGTACATCGACCGGTTTACGTCTGGCGCGGCGTTCAGGTACATATTTTGCGCGCCGAGGTCGAACGCCGTGGACAGCAGTCCTGACGCAATATTCGTAATGATCAATATCCAGAACACATTCGGCCCGGTGAACATCCACAGCAGCGGGTATATCATCGTGAATAGGCCTGTGAACTGCATAACGGGCTTGTTCCCGTGCGTATCCATCCTCCTGCCCCACCAGGATATAATGAATACCGTAATCACGTTGGGCAGCACCTGGTTGATCAACGTGATTTGGGTATAGGTCATACCTATAACTTCTAGCATGTATACATTGTAGAACGGCGCGCAGATATTCACCGCGAAACCCCAGTACAGCATAATCAGTGTGATCTTGCGGAACCGCTTGTTCAGCGCGACGGTCAGCAGCATCCTCCCCAGGCTGTCGCGCTTGCCCTCGGGTAAATGCATCGTCGGCCAGTCGCAGAACACGAACAGCGCTATATCCGCGCCGCCAAATATACCCGCTATCAATAGCGCAACCATATATCCAGCGTATCCATGCATCCGATCTAGCAGCATACTGACGCCCAATCCGGTCAGCACGCCCGCCACCAAGCAGAACATTTGCCTGACCCCGAAGTAACGTCCACGCATTCGGATCGGCACCAGATCCCCTATCAGTGAGTAGAAGCTGACCGATATAACAGCGTTCGACCCCGCGCACAGCGCTACAAACACCATGGCTGTAACTATGCGCAGCATCGCGGCTTCCATCGGTATGATGAACGGTATCAAACCGATCACCGCCCACAGCAACCGTCCCGCTATACCTATTCTCAGCATCCACTCCCGGCGGTGTCCCGTCCGCTCGATAATGTACGATATGAGAATCTGTATGCTGTTCGCCGCGACGGGTATAGCGGCGAAAATACCCAGCGCAGCCGCGTTCGCTCCAATCGCCCGCAGGAATCCCGTCCACGCCGCGCCGCCGGTGATATTGCCGCTTACCGTGCCGAACGCACCGGATATAATTATGAAGTTCAGGCTCTTGCGCAGCGAGTCGCTAAGCCCCGGGCTGTCGTACAGCGCCAGTTTGGGTTTCCTAAACCGCGACGACTGTGCCATATATCAGGCTACCTCATAAAAGCAGAATCAAAGCACCAGGATAGCGATTCTTGCCGAAATCTATGGCATATGGTATACTGTGCGCACAGTATTGCACATGGCGACGATACAGTATACAGCGCGCAGTGCGTTCCCGCAAGAGAAATAAATTGAGGTAATAAGTAGAGGTGGTTCCATGTTTCACCTGCACACAGGCGAGGCGATACCCACGATAGGTTTGGGTACGTTCGGGTCGGACAAGTATGGCCCAAATGAGATTGCCGAGGCCGTCTACGGCGCGATCCGCTCCGGCTACCGCCTGATCGATTGCGCTAGCGTATACGGCAACGAGGACAAGGTGGGTGCGGCCATTGAACGCGCGGTCAAGGAGGGCGCCGTCCGCCGCGATGAGCTGTTCATCAACTCCAAGGTGTGGAACGACATGCACGGTCGGGACGATCCGATGCTGTCGCTAGCCAAGACGCTCAAGGATTTGCGGGTGGATTACGTGGATTGCTTCTTTGTTCATTGGCCGTTTCCGAATTATCACGCTCCTGGTTGTGACGGAGATTCCCGTAATCCGGATAGTGTGCCATTCAGAACGGAGCGATTCCTGGCGACGTGGCGCGAGATGGAGCGCCTTTACCGCCTAGGATTAACTCGCTGCTTGGGCATGTCTAACATGACGATACCCAAGCTAGAGGCCATTCTACCCTGCTGCGAGGTGAAACCCGCGCTGATCGAGATGGAGATGCATCCATCCTTCCAGCAAAAGGAGCTGTTCGATTATTGCGTCGCGTGCGGTATACAGCCCGTCGGTTACAGTCCGATCGGTTCACCATCGCGTCCCGCCCGTGACCGTGCGCCCGAGGACGTCGTGGACTGCGAAATGCCCGAACTCGTGAGCATCGCCAAGGCTCACAACGTCCACCCCGCGCTCGTGTGTCTGAAGTGGCAGGTGGGGCGCGGTTCGATACCGATACCGTTCTCCGTCAAGCCGGAGCAGTACGAGGCCAACCTGCGCGCCGCAACTACAGACCCGCTGACAGAAGATGAGATGCGGGTCATGTCCACGCTCGACCGCGGCTGTCGGCTGATAAAGGGGCAAGTGTTTCTCTGGCCCGGCGCGAACGGATGGGAGGATCTGTGGGATTTGGATGGGGAGATAACATTATAAAAGGCTTTTATAAAAGGTTTATGATCGCGGCGCGGCGGCGGCAGCCGCGCCGTGAAGTATGGCGGTCTGTGATGTTTATATACGAGGTTGCTTTTACTGATCGCAATAACTATTGACGCTGCGCCCGCCTTGTGTTATATTCTAAGTGTCTTCCGCATGGAGAGATGGCTGAGTGGTCTAAGGCGCACGATTGGAAATCGTGTGATGGTTAATAGCTATCCGTGGGTTCAAATCCCACTCTCTCCGCCATTGGGAACAAATGCGAACCCGACCCGATGTTTCCTTGTTGGGTAGGCGTTCGCTTTTGTTTTTAAATTGTTGTTAAACTGATTACCATATATGGGGAGGTTGAATTTCATGACACTGTATCCGCAGATTAAATACGAAAAATATATACGCGAATATGTAGATATTTCATGCTCGACTGTCATTGAAGGGGATTCTTATATCACATTACAGAAACTGCCGGACAATTTTGTCCAGTGCGTCGTGACTTCACCACCGTATTGGGGTTTGCGCGATTACGGTATTGATGGTCAAATCGGTCTCGAAGCACAGATGCAACAATATATAAACAATTTGCTTTCTGTCTTCCGAGAAGTTAGAAGGGTGCTTTTGCCTACGGGGGTTTTATGGCTCAACATTGGCGATGGGTACACAAGCGGAAATCGCGGTTATCGGGCAGTGGATAAAAAGAATCCCGCACGAGCTATGTCAATACGTCCCGAAACTCCATCGGGTCTGAAGCCAAAGGATTTACTTGGTATTCCTTGGCGTTTGGCGTTTGCACTTCAAGCCGATGGCTGGTATCTCAGAAGCGATATAATATGGAATAAGCCGAACGCTATGCCCGAAAGCGTGAAAGATCGGCCCACAAGATCGCATGAGTATATTTTTATGTTTACAAAAAGTGAGAAATATTACTATGATAGCGTATCTGTGCGAGAAGACAATCGAAATCGAAGAACAGTCTGGAATGTGAACACATCGCCTTTCCCAGAAGCGCACTTTGCAACTTTCCCGCCCAAATTGGTAATCCCATGCGTCCTTTCAAGCTCAAAAGAAAAGGAGTTTATTCTTGATCCATTTTTTGGGTCAGGTACTGTCGGAGAAGTTGCACAGAAAAATGGGCGAAAATTTATTGGAATAGAACTGAACCCTGAATATATCGCCATTGCAAAAAAACGCTTGCAGCCAGATATCACGCAGTTTTTGAAAGTGGTGGGTGAATAAGATGATTAACTTGCCGTCACCTGCATTGCAGATCAACTTTGCTTTTGCCCTGAAAGAAGTAAGGGAGCGAATGCTTGCTGAAGCGCTCCAACAATGTGTTGAAGAACTGGATTTGACTCTTTTGGATTCACAGCTGCATGAGTATGCCGATGATATCTCATTGAAGCGGGTTGCATCACTGGGGTTGCGCGGTGAATTGCTCTTTGCCGTACCATGTATCTTGGAACGGCGCCCGTCCTTATTGGGGTATTATCGTTTGCTTTTGGGCTATAGCCAGAAAGTATTTTATACTGGCGAATCGGGAGTCGGCAAATTCAAGATGATGGAAGAACAAGATGTAATTTCAACGCGCCAAAATGAATGTCTCCCTGAATTGTGCAAAGCTCTTTGCGCAAGCGCGACTCTTTTAATTCAAGGTTTAGCGGACTATATGCTTGATCGTGAGTTTCTTGACGATTTGACCTTGCTGACGTTGGGTCCTCAACTTAGGGGAGGTGCAAACGTCCAGAGGGGAACAGCGGCAATCATTCAAGTTTTTGAGGTTATCCAAGAAAT
>JAISBH010000210.1 GCA_031266295.1 Oscillospiraceae bacterium
GCTTGAATCGGCGCGAGGGTTAACCTACCCACAGTTCGAATCCATACTAGATACCGCCATTATCAATGACGATATACCCGTTTACAGCGACTACACGGCGTCAAGGCCACGCTTATACCCTGCCAGCGAGATAGTGATAGACGCTTCCGCATATATCCGCTATGAGGCTGACGGCAAAGCTAAATTGGCGGAAACGGCAGACGGCTTCGAGGGTATGACTGGAGTCAGCGTGCGCGCGGATGAGAACGCGATTATCGAGTATGCGTTCACGGTGATTGAGCCTGGCTGGTACGCGCCCATGCTGGACTATTATCCTATACCGGGCAAGAGCGTCGCTATACAGCGCGCCCTGTTCATTGATGGGGAGTTGCCTTATCGTGAGCTGTCGCGGACGGAATTCTCCAGAATTTGGAGCGGCGCCGCCGAACCAGACGGTCAGGGCGGCTTCGTCTGGCAGCGGGATAATCAAGGCAACGATATGCGTCCTTCTATGGTCGAATCGCCCGAGTGGATCCGCCAGCCGTTCTATGATGCGGATGGTTATGTCGCCTCGCCGCTGTTGGTCTATCTTGAATCAGGCGAACACACGATGGCGCTGTTTCCGATACGCGAACCGATATTGCTCAGGCGCGTCGTTTGGAGTCGTGCGGACGCCGTTCAATCCATCCCTTACGCCCAGGTCAAGGCGGCGCTGGATGCGCAAGGCGTGGTCGATTCTCAAGGCGCGCTGATTACGATCCAAGCCGAACACGCTTCACGTACGTCCTCTCAGATGCTGTACCCGGCGCAGGAGATGGGTTCGGCGTCGGTGAGTCCGTCCAGCCCGAAGCTATTGCTGAACAATGTGATAGGCGGCAACCCCTGGCGGCTGGCTGGACAGTGGATAGAGTGGGAGTTCGACGCGCCGTCGGACGGTTATTACAATATAGCGATGCAGGTCAACCAGAACCTGAAGCGAGGCATATACGTCTCTCGCAAGATAACGATCGACGGAGCGGCGCCGTTCGCGGAGATGATGGACTACGGCTTCACGTTCGCGCAGAATTGGCGGCGGGAGACGCTGCTGGATTCAGAGGGCGAGCCATACCTGTTTTACCTTAAAGAAGGCGGGCACACGCTGCGCATGGAGGTTACGCTGGGCGAATTCTCCCGGATAATCGCGGGGGTGCGCAACGCGGTGTATGACCTGAACGCTGTATACCGCAAGGTGATTCAACTGACGGGCGTCGCGCCGGATCGGTTCCGCGACTACCAGATAGAGCGCAGCCTCCCCGCGCTGACCGCCGAGATGACTGCGGTGCGTGACAGCCTGTCGGCGACGATAGAGGAACTGCGGTTCACGGCGGGCAAGCGATCCGACCGCGAACGCGCGCTGGTCACGATGCGCGACCAGCTTACGCAGCTGATTGGCGATAATGAGCTGTTCCCTCGTCAGATCGGTTCGTTCAAGGCGAACGTCCGCGCGTGCGGCACATGGCTCAACGAGGCGATGCTTCAGCCGCTCGCGCTGGATGAGATAATCATATACTCGCCTGGCGTAAATCCCCCGAAGTCAGGCGTTTCGTTCGTCGAGGCGGCGCTGTTCGAGGCGCGGCGGCTGGCATACTCGTTCCTAATCGACTATAACGCTATCGGGAATATCTCCGCAGACTCGACGGGCATCACGCTGTGGGTAGGCAGCGGCCGCGACCAAGCGAACGTGATCAAGAGGCTGATAGACGACACGTTTA
This sequence comes from Oscillospiraceae bacterium, assembly GCA_031266295.1. Classification (GTDB taxonomy): domain Bacteria; phylum Bacillota; class Clostridia; order Christensenellales; family Aristaeellaceae; genus BNUH01. The sequence goes on from JAISBH010000210.1 coordinate 1,731, forward strand.
CGAGCGAGACGGGCGTTAGCGTGAACGTGATGCTGGTGGATATGTCCACTTTGCTTCAGGCGACGCTGGCCGGGCAAGGCCCTGACGTTGCGATACAGGTCGGATGGGACTTGCCAATGAACTACGGTCTACGCGGCGCGGTGATGGATTTGTCGGCGTTCGACGATCTGGATGATGTGAGGGCGCGGTTCGCCGCCAGCGCGATGACCCCATATGAGTTCGGCGGTGCGACGTATGCTTTGCCGGAGACGCAGGTATTCCCGATGCTGTTCTACCGCAAGGATATACTGGCCGAACTGGGATTGTCCGTGCCTCAGACATGGGCCGACGTCAACGTCACGCTGGCCGCGCTCGCGCGCAGTCAGATGGAGATAGGCATGGTGCCCAGCGAGAATGTGTGGGCCATGCTGCTGTATCAGAACGGCGGCGAATACTATAACGAGGACGCGAGCCGCTCCGCGCTGGACTCTGAGGAAGCGATACTGGCATTTCGACAGTATACCGAACTATACACGGACTACAGGCTGGATCGCGTGACCAGCGTCGAGGAACGCTTCCGGACGGGTGAATGCCCGATGATCATAGCGGACTATTCAGTATACAACAACCTACAGGTTTCCGCGCCGGACTTGCGCGGGCTGTGGGGTATGGCGCAGGTACCGGGCACGCCGCTGGTGGATGGTACGATCGACCGCAGTGTGGGAGGGTATGGCGGTGCGTGCGTTATGATGCGCGGCGCGAAGGAGCCGGAGGCTGTGTGGACGTTCATGAAATGGTGGACGTCGGCCGATACGCAGGTCGCCTATGGCCGCGAGATGGAGAGTCTGATGGGGGCGTCGGCGCGGGTGCCTGCCGCTAACCTGGAGGCGTTCGAGCGTATGCCATGGCCGACGGCTGATCTGGCGGCGCTGACCGCGCAGCGTGCCCAGGCGAAGGGTATACCGCAGGCGGCAGGAGGATACTTCACATACCGCAACGTGAACAACGCGTTCTACTCGGTGACTACTCCGCAGTCGGATCGAATGGATAAGGTTCCGATAACCCCGCGCGAGGCGCTGATGGATCAGGTGATACTCATCAACGACGAGATACGGTACAAACGGACGGAGTTCGGACTGCCGCTGGAGTAAGGGGAAGTAACCGTGCAGCTATCTTCAAAAAAGGTTTTATTCAAGGGTTTGCCCAAGAGTTCATCCAGGGTGCAAGACCCGACGTTGCTAAGCCGGATGTGGAAGAGCCGCGCGGCGTACGCGATGCTCGCGCCCTACTTCATCCTGTTCACGCTGTTCACGATACTTCCGGTGCTGATGGCGATGGGCGTCAGCCTGACATACTTCGACGCGCTGAATTGGCCCCGGTTCATCGGCTGGGCGAACTACCTGAAACTGTTCCTTGAGGACGAACTGTTCCTGAAGGCGCTGCGTAACACGCTGGTGCTGGCGCTGATCACCGGCCCGGCCAGCTATCTGCTGTGTCTGCTGTTCGCGTGGATCATCAATGAGTTCAAGGGCTGGCTGCGCGCGTTCATGACGCTGGTGTTCTACGCGCCGTCGATATGCGGTCAGGCGTACCTGATATGGAATATCATACTGACCGGCGACAGGTATGGCTTGCTTAACGGGCTGCTGCTTCGGCTGGGCGTGCTGAGCGAGCCGAGGCTGTGGATGCAAACTGAACGGTTTGTGACGCCGATGCTGATCGTCGTGCAGCTATGGCTGAGCTTGGGCACGGGCTTCCTGGCGTTCGTTGCGGGACTGCAGACGATCGACCACGCGCTGTACGAGGCCGCCGCGATAGACGGCGTTAAGAACCGCTGGCAGGAACTATGGTTCGTGACGCTGCCGGCGATGCGTCCGCAGCTGATGTTCGGCGCGGTGATGCAGATCACTCAGAGTTTCGCGATAGCGGATGTGTCGCTACAGTTGGCGGGCAACCCGTCGGTCAACTATGCCGGATCGACGATCGTCACGCACCTGCTGGACTACGGCGGGATTCGATTTGAGATGGGATATGCTTCGGCTATCGCGACGACGCTGTTCCTGCTGATGATCGGCTCGAACAAACTGGTGCAGCGCGTACTGCGCAGGGTGGGCGAATGACGGCGGCGCGGCCCGTTTTACCGGCGGGCAAGCTCAAGATCAAGCCAAGCGGAAGGAAACTCAACCGCTCCGTCGCGGGGAATGGTCTGCTGTTCGTGCTGATGGCGGTATGCGGCGTGTTCATGGCGCTGCCGCTGGTGATGATCGTCAACAACGCGCTCAAGCCGCTCGACGAGATATTCCAGTATCCGCCGCGCATATTCGTGCGGTATCCTACGCTGGAGAACTTCGCCGACCTGTTCGTGCTGCTGGCTGGATCGTGGGTGCCCTTCTCGCGGTATATACTGAATACGGTCATAATAACTGGCGGCGGGGTGCTGGGGCACGTGATGCTGGCGTCTCTGGCGGCGTATCCGTTGTCCAAGATGGAGTTTCCAGGCAAGAAGACGCTGTTCTCGCTGGTCGTGCTGTCGCTGATGTTCTCATGGACCGTCACCCAGATACCCAACTACCTGATCGTATCCGCGCTGCGTATCAACAACACATACCTCGCGCTGATACTGCCCGCGTGCGCGTACGGGATGGGGCTGTACCTGATGAAGCAGTTCATGGAGCAGCTGCCCATGTCGCTGCTGGAAAGCGCGCGGCTGGACGGCGCGGGCGAGTTCAGGATATTCTGGAGTATCATAATGCCCAACGTGAAACCCGCGTGGCTGACGCTGGCGATATTCCAGTTTCAGTCGCTGTGGGGTAACACGGGATATTTGTTCCTGCGAGACGAGCAGCTCAAACCCCTCCAGTACGCTATGCAGCAGATCGCGGCGGGCGGAGCGCAGCGCGCTGGGGCGAGCGCGGCTGTCGCGCTGATAATCGCCGCGATACCGATTACGTTCTTCTTGTTTGCGCAGTCGCGGATATTGGAGACCATGACCACGTCGGGGATGAAGGACTGACGGACTGAAGGAATAATCGATTGAAGGAAGGAGGCGCGGCATGTTGAACTCACGCCGGTTGGCTGCGGTCGTATCCCTTGTTACCGTTATGTCGACACAAATACCGGTGCTCGCCGACGCCTCGCCGTACCAATCATACACATACGACTATCGCGAGAACGTCGTGCTCACTCCCGCGCCATATCTGCCGGGGACGATCGTCAACGGTGCGTCGCTGGGCATAGCGCCGCTTAGCCAGCCCAGGGATATAGCCGCGTCGGACGATGGGCGGCTGTTCGTCGCGGACACGGGGAACAACCGTATCGTCGTA
>JAISBH010000232.1 GCA_031266295.1 Oscillospiraceae bacterium
CGATCATTTCCAGTTTGTCAAGTGGGTTGACGCATTTCAATCGGAATTCATCGAAACTTCATATCTACGACCGTGCTTGCCGGGCCTCCCTTCGGAAGAGGCCTTACCCGAAGTCGGCATAGCGGACTTGCGATGCCCGAGATACGCTTCCTGGATGCTGGGATTCTCCAGCAGCGCGCGGCCCTGTCCTTCAAGGACGATCGAGCCGGTCTCCAGCACGTAACCGTAATCGGCGACCCTCAGCGAAGCGTTCGCGTTCTGCTCGATCAGCAGCACCGTGATACCGTCCTGGTTGACGCGCCGGATGATCGAGAAGATGTCCTTAACGACCAGCGGCGCGAGACCCAGCGACGGCTCATCCATCATAAGGAGTTTCGGCTTGGCCATCAACGCCCGGCCTACGGCCAGCATCTGCTGCTCACCGCCGGAGAGCGTGCCCGCCAGTTGCCATGTACGCTCGCTCAAACGCGGGAACAGTTCCATAACATACTTCAGGTCTTTGTCGATACCTGCGCGGTCACTGCGCAAGTACGCGCCGATCAGCAGGTTTTCGCGCACGGTCATGTCAGGGAACACGCGGCGGCCTTCCGGCACCATCACCACGCCGCGCTTGACTATTTCTTTCGCCGGCAACCCCGCCATACTCTCGCCGTTGTATGTTATTTGGCCATCCTCCGGCTTGAGCAGACCCGATATAGCGCGCAGCGTGGTTGACTTGCCAGCGCCGTTCGCTCCTATCAGCGTCACGATCGAGCCTTCATCCACCGTCAGATTGACGCCCTTCAACGCGCGTATGCCGCCATATGAGACCCGCAGATCCTTTATCTCAAGCTTCATTCTCTTCCACCCCCAGATACGCCTGGACAACCGCATCATTCGCCTGAATCTCGGCGGGCGTGCCCACGGCTATCAGGTTGCCATAGTCCAGCACGTATATGCGGTCTGATATATCCATTACTACATCCATATGATGTTCAATCAGCAATATTGTCAGCTTAAAATGGTCCCGGATGCCCTGTATCAGACCGGTCAATTCCTGCGACTCCGCCGGATTCATGCCCGCCGCCGGTTCATCCAGCAGCAGCATAACAGGCTGGGTCGCCAGTGCACGCGCTATCTCTAGCTTGCGCTGCGCGCCATATGGCAGCGACGAGGATATCTCGCCGCGCGCATCCCACAGCCCCATGTATGTCAGCACTTCTTCGGCGCGCTCATACATCAGGCGATTCTCGGCGTTGTAGCGGGGCAGACGGAGCGTCGACGCCAGCCAGCTGGACTTGAGCCGCAGATGCTGCGCGATGACGACGTTATCTAGCACGCTCAGCGCCTTGAACAGGCGGATGTTTTGGAACGTCCGGGCCATGCCGCGCTGCGCGATGCGGTCCGGGCGTGTGCCGGTTACGTTCTCCTTGTTCAACGCGATGTGGCCGCTGGTGGGTTTATAAACGCCTGTTATCATGTTGAACGCGGTAGTTTTACCCGCGCCATTAGGCCCGATCAGCGCGACGATCTCCTGATAATCGACGAACATGGTCAGGTCGTTTACGGCGATCAGGCCGCCGAACTGCATCGTGACGTTGTTGACCTCAAGCACCTTTTTCCTCACGCCGCCTCACCCCGCTTCCTATGACCAGACATCTTCCCAATTGTGCGCCATACCCCCGACCACGTGGCCTCGTTCGTGCCGAACAACCCGTTCCGGAAGAACACAATGATGATCAGCAGCAGTGCGGCGAACACAACCATGCGAAGACCGACCACGCCGTCCGTGTGGAACGGCCCGATCGTCAGCGGCCCGTCGAGGAACCTCAGCCACTCCTGACCGATCGTTACGACAAACGCCGATATGACCGAACCGGAAATCGAACCCATGCCGCCCATTACGACGATCATCAGTATGTTGTACGTCATCGACACGCGGAACATATCCTGGCCGATCGTGCCGTTGTAGGCGGCCAGCAGACCGCCGCCCACGCCCGCGAAGAACGCGCTGATCATGAACGACATCATCTTATGACTGAATAATGAAACCCCCATCGACTCCGCCGCGATCTCATCCTCGCGTATCGCCTTCAGCGCGCGGCCATAGCTGGACGACGTCAGCAGCGCCATGAACACGATCGTAATCAGCGCTACGCCATATGTCCACGCCATCGTCGCGTTGGCGGGTATGCTGCGCAGTCCCATCGCTCCGTTGGTCAGCCGCTGCGCGTTCATAATCAGCACGCGGATTATCTCGGAGAATCCCAGCGTCGCGATAGCCAGATAGTCGCCGCGCAGCCGGAGGCATGGCATACCGATCAGGTACGCAAACAACGCCGCAAGCAGCCCGCCCGTCACCAGCGCGACCGGGAACGGCAGCGTCAGCGTGTCCAGCGGCTTTATCAGAGGCGCGATCATGAACATCATCTCTTTGCTCTTGGCCGGGATGGTCAGCAGCGCGGTTGTGTACGCGCCCACCGCCATGAACCCGGCGTGTCCCAGCGAGAATATCCCGGTGAAGCCGTTGATCAGGTTCATCGCCAGGGCGAGGGTGATGTTGATCGCGCACAGCCGCGTGATTTTCAATATATAGACGTCGCTGATGGCGGACTGCATCCACCACAGCAGGAACGCCAGCGCCGCCAGCAGTATGGTTGTGAGCGTTACCGAAACCATCTTGCCGGGACGTGATTCGTTAATCGGTTGAACCGCCGTTTTCGCCATCGCTCACACCTTCTCCGTCGTTTTTTCGCCTAAAAGACCGGTAGGTTTAACCAGCAGCACAACTATCAGCAGCACGAACGCGAACGCGTCGCGATAACCCGCCAGCGCCGGCACTGCCGCGACGATCAATATCTCCGTCATACCCAGCACGAGACCGCCGACGACCGCCCCAGCCACGTTACCTATCCCGCCCAGCACGGCGGCAATGAAGCACTTGATGCCCGGCATAGCGCCCACCGTAGGGATGATTTGCGGGTATTTCATGCCCCACATGATCGCGCCTACCCCGGCCAGCGCCGAGCCGATGAAGAACGTCATCGCGATCATGCGGTTGAGGTCGATGCCCATCAGTCGCGCCGCGTCGTAGTCGCGCGCTACGGCGCGCATCGCCATGCCCGTCTTGGTGCGCTTGAGCAGGTACTGCAATCCTACCAGCAGTACGGCGGCAATGACGGGCGTCAGGATAAGCAGCCGCGAGATGTGCACGCCGCCCAGGTCCATCATTGATGTGAACAGCGGCACCTGCGGGAATGTCAGCGGACGGCCGCCAAACAGAACCGTCGCCAGGTTCTGTAGGAAGTAACTAACCGCTATCGCGGAGATGAGGATTGAGATGCGGGGCGCGTCGCGCAGCGGCCGGTACGCCAGGCGCTCCGCCGTAACGCCCAGCAGCGCGGTGATCAATATCGCGACGATGAAGCTGATATACCACGGCA
>JAISBH010000250.1 GCA_031266295.1 Oscillospiraceae bacterium
GCGGGTTGGGACTTGGTGCGGATGATTATATTGCGAAGCCGTTCTCGCCCACCGAGCTTGTCGCGCGGGTCAAAGCCAATATCGCGCAGTATGAGCGTTTGAAGTCTAACGCCGCTAAACCCTCGGAGCAAATCGAATTGGACTTTGGGTATTTGCGAGTCAATCCCCAAACCCGCCGCGTGTATGTGCAGGGTGCGGAGATTGAGCTAAAAAACAAGGAGTATGAATTACTGTACTTTCTCGCTTCAAATGATGAGATTGTGTTCAGCAAGGAGCATCTTTACGAGCGAATATGGGGGATGGACGCTTACGGTGATACCAAAACCGTGTCGGTGCATATCGGCAGACTGCGCGAAAAAATAGAAAAAGACCCGCAAAATCCGGAGTATGTTCAGACCGTGTGGGGTGCGGGGTATCGGTTTAATGCAGTATCCGATTTTGCAACAATAATTCAGCCCGCCGACATAGTTCGCCGGCGGACTGAATAACGCTCTATTGTGTTTGTTTTATAAAGAAAAGTAAACTATCGCGCTGCCGAACGGTCACGCCTTCTTATGACCCGTCAGCACGGCTAAATCAATCCGGTTCTCATTGCCGCTCAACAGCCGCTGTATGTTCTGCCTGTGCGCGTAACAGACCAGCGCGTTAATGCCCAGCGCGAACCAGAACAGCCATGCCCGGTGCGCGAACAGGCCCGGCAGTCCCGCAATCAACAGGTAACCCACCAGCCCCGCCAGAGAACCCAGCGACACATACCGCGTCAGGTAAATCACCGTGAACGCAATCACTATCGCCAGCAGCGTCTGCCACGGCGCGAGAATCAGGAACACCCCCGCCGCTGTAGACACGCCCTTGCCGCCCTTGAACTGGGCGGTCAGCGGCCATATGTTGCCAGCCACCGCCAAGAACCCGCACAGACAGGCGCACCACGGTCCCCCCAGCAGCAGCCCGGCCAGCGTAACCGCAACGCCCTTCAGCACGTCGCCGAGGAATGTCACAAGCCCAGGCCCTCTGCCCAGGGTGCGCAGCACGTTCGTCGCGCCTGAACTACCGCTGCCGAACCGCCGCACGTCCAGCCCTTTTATTCGCGACGACACCCATAACCCCGTGGATAAGCCGCCTACAACATAGCTTGCCGCAGCGACCACAATCCAGCCTATTACAGCCATAGTTGTTCCTCCCGTAGTTTTATTGTTCCTGGCGCGCTCGGTTGCGGAATATCAGCCTGATCGGCGTCCCCTCGAACCCGAACGCCTTACGCAGCTGATTCTCCATGTATCGTTGGTATGAAAAATGCAGCAGCGTACTATCGTTGACGAAGAACAGGAACGTCGGCGGCGCGACCGACGGCTGGGTGGTGTAATATATGCGCAGCCTGCGCCCGCTGGAGGCGGGAGGTTGCATCGCGGCGACGGCGTCGTTCACCGCTTCATTTAATACGCCAGTCGAGACTCGCTTATGCGCTTGTTGGTATACGTCGCGCGCGGACTGCATCACGCTGGACGCGCGCTGTCCGGTTTTGGCTGATATGAACAGCATCGGCGCGTACGCGGCGAACTTTAACTCGTCGCGCACCTTGCGGCGAAACGCTTCCAGGGTGCCTGTCTCCTTCTCGATCACGTCCCACTTGTTCACCGCGAGAACCAGAGCGCGGCCTTCGTCGTCGACCAGTCCCGCAATCTTAGCGTCCTGATCCGTTACGCCGGACCCAGCGTCTATCATCAGCACCGCGGCGTCGCAGCGACGGATGGCGGCGATTGCGCGGAGCACGCTGTACCGCTCCAGGCTGTCGTCGCCGATCGCGCGCTTACGCCTGATTCCCGCCGTATCGATGAGCGTGAATCGCTGCCCGTCGGCCGTCAGTTCCGAGTCGATAGCGTCGCGAGTCGTGCCGGGGACGTCGGAGACCATCACGCGATCGGAGCTGAGCAGCCGATTCACGAGCGAGGATTTGCCCGCGTTCGGTTTGCCTACGATAGCCACTTGGATACGGTCGTCGCGCTGTTCGTCGTCGGCGGGGGCGGCGTTAGGCAGGCGTTCCAGGATGGCGTCCAGCAAGTCGCCCAGTCCTAGCATGTTCGTCGAGGATATAGGGAACGGATCGTTCAGCCCCAGTTCAAAGAAGTCGACGGATTCCAGGTCGAGTCCGGATGTGTCGGCCTTGTTTGCGACGAGGAGAACGGGTTTCGCGGCGCGGCGCAGCATGTCCGCGACGTCTAGATCGTCCGATGTGACGCCGCCGCGCGCGTCGACCATGAATAATATCAGGTCAGCCGTTTCGATGGCGATCTCGGCTTGACGTCGCATCTGCGATAGCAATATGTCGGACGTGTTCGGGTCGATGCCGCCCGTGTCGATAAGCGTGAACGAACGACCGCGCCACTCCACGTCCGCGTATATCCGGTCGCGGGTTACGCCGGGAGTGTCTTCGACGATCGCCACGCGTCGCCCGACCACCTTGTTGAAGAATGTAGACTTGCCGACATTAGGCCGGCCCACCACCGCCACTAAGGGTTTCACTATGCCTCCGCCGCCAGCGCCCGCCTTAACGCCCCGCCGTTACAGGGCAGCACGCGCACTGGGATATTTAATGCTTCCCGCAGATCGTCCGGCGTCCTGCCGTCGAGGAATATACCTTCAGCCGACAACATCACGTCGGGGATCCAGAGTTCTCTCGCGTTAATGCCTGAGAGCTGTTCGATTATATCCGATGATGTAACCAGTCCAGCGACCGTTATACTCTCCCCAAAGAAACGATTGATGATCGGCCGTACCTCGACGTCATCCCTGACGGATTCGACCAGCTCGCGCAGGAATGGCGCCGCTGCCGCGCCCGTTGCTATAACGATTGGGGGCGCGGCCTTTGCCAGAGGCGGCAAGCGGGGATCCTCTTCGCTGAACTCAACGTTGAATTCAACCTCAAGCCGCCTAAGCAGCCCAACGCCGTTCTCGATCTGCGGGTAATCCTCATACGCCGCGTCGTTCGGGATAGGCTCGTCCGCCGCGATGTATAACTCATCAGCCGCGAACACGAACGCCGTTCCCAACCGCGACAGGCAATCCGCCTGAACCCGCCGTATAGTATCCAGCGATTCACGCGCGGTTTCTTGATCGACGACCCGCAGCGGTTCCAAACCATCGCGATGCCTCGTAAGCCCGACAGGCACGACCGCGAGTGATTGCGCGGTGGGGTAATATGCGGCGAGTCCTTCCAGCGTGCGCGACAATTCGACTCCGTCGTTCCAGCCGGGACACATCACAACCTGGGAGTGGAACTTAAGTCCGTTATCGCGCAATGCGTCCAGTCGCGGCCGGATATCATCCGGACAGTCGAGACCCAGCATCCGACCGCGCAGATCGGGATCAAGCGTGTGTACGGACAGATAGAGCGGGCTGGCCTTGCGCTTGATTATCCTGGCGAATCCCGCGTCGCTGAGGTTGGTCAAGGTGACATAATTCCCCATCATCAGCGACATGCGCCAATCGTCGTCCTTGATGTACAGCGGGCTGCGCATATTGTCGGGCAGTTGGTCAACGAAACAGAATATGCATCGGTTGCGGCAGTGCAGCGGTTTCACGCGCATACTATCGCCGAATGTCAGGCCCAGCGGTTCATCGCCGCTGCGCCGGATGAGTACCGACGCCGGATCGCCGTCCGTCGCGATATCCAGCCTAACGCGCCGCTCCGCAGTCAGCGATAGGTAGTCTATCTGATCGCGAATCCTTTGTCCGTTGACGCTCACCATCCGCATTCCCGGACGCAGTCCCGCTTGTTCGGCGGGACTGCCCGGGGTTACGGCGATTATCGGGTGTTCATATCTCTGGGATGACAACGTCGACCTCGTGTTTGGCCGCGCTGGATCGAATGATCCCGTCAATGATCG